>JAOIRP010000039.1 GCA_028221385.1 Candidatus Pelagibacter sp. | reverse complement strand
GACACCCGAGTATGTAGTTAATAAAATTAATGAATTAAAATCAGAATTAAATTTACAAAATCTTCAAGTTTGGTCAAATTTTCCAGGTATAGACCATGAAGCTTGCATGAGAAGTATAAAACTGTTTAATGATGAGGTAATTCCAAAAATTAATTTAGATAAAACAAACATAGAAAAAGCAAGCTAATGAAACTTGAGCTAAGAAAGTTTACAAAGTTTGTAGACAAAACTTTTATTGAAGGTGGTAAAGAAGCAAAAGAACCTGTGTTACTAGTATCTGTTGCAGCTGTTTTTAAAAACCCATGGAGTGGGAAAGGTTTTGTTGAAGATCTAAAACCAATTATTTTAGATTTAGCACCTAAGCTAGGAGATATTTTAGTTCCTGAACTAATTAAAGAAATTGGTTCAGCAGAAAAAATTTTAGCTTATGGAAAAGCAGGTACAGTCGGACTTGATGGTGAAATTGAACATGCGTCCGCATTTATTCATACATTAAGATTTGGAAATAAGTTTAGAGATGCTGTTGGTGGAACTTCTTATTTAAGCTTTACTAACACAAGAGGTCCAGCAGGATCTAAGATTTCAATTCCAATGATGCATAAAACTGACTCTGGATTAAGACCCTACTATCTTACACATGAATTCACTATTCATGACGCACCTTTTGACGATGAAATAGTTATAGCTATTGGAGGAGCGTCTAGTGGAAGAGCACATGCTAGAACTGGCGATAGATATCAAGACATGAAAGAAATGGGACTAGACCCTAAATAGATTGATGTCTCAAGGTTCAGATTCCAACCAAAATTATTACTCATTCATAGATAATAATACAACTCCACTGGTTTTCATTCATGGAGTTGGGCTTGATCATCAAATGTGGAAGCCACAAACTAATTCTTTAAACGAATATTCAACAATTACTTATGATTTATTGGGCCATGGAAAAACACCTTTTAATAAAGAAGAAATCACTTTAGATGATTTTTCCAAACAACTATTGTCAGTTTTAGATTTTTTAAAAGTTGATAAATGTAATCTTGTTGGTTTTTCTCTTGGATCATTAATTGCTTTGGACTTTGCATCCAAGTTTCAAAGTAGATTAAAAAGTCTTACAGTGATTGGGACAACATATAAAAGAACAGATAATGAAAGAGCTTTAGTTGTAGATAGATTTAACCAAGCAAAATTAAATAAGCCTATATCTAAGCAAGCACTAAAAAGGTGGTTTAGTGATGAATATTTAAAAACACATCCTGAGGTCTATAACCAATTTATGAAAATTCTAAATAAAGAACCTAAAGAACATTCAAATTTTTTGAAAGCCTACAAACTATTTGCTTATCATTATGATAATTTGGAAATGATAAAAAGAATATCAACAAAAACTTTAATTATGACTGGTGCTGATGACTCTGGCTCAACAGTAGCTATGTCTAAATCCCTGTCTAGTGATTTAATTAATTCAAGTTTTATTGAGATAAACAATGGAAAACATCTTTGTAGTATAGAGTGTGCAGATGATGTTAATATAAACATTAAAAATTTTATTGATAATTAAATGACAAAAATTCAAAATTTTAAAATGTTTATAAATGGTCAGTGGGTTGACTCTGAGTCTGGTAAAAAAATTGAAACTTTAAATCCAGAAAATAATGAAGTTTGGGCAACTGTACCTGAAGCAAATACAAAAGATGTTGATAGAGCTGTTGAGGCTGCACAAAATGCTTTTGAAAGTTCATGGGCTAATTTACATCCAAGAGACAGGGCTAAACATCTAAGATCACTAGCAAATCAATTGAGAGAAAATGCTGAACATCTTGGTACTATTGAAACTAAAGATACAGGAAAAATTTTTAGAGAAACTAAAACACAAGCTAATTATATAGCAGAGTACTATGATTATTTTGCAGGTCTTGCAGATAAAGTTGAAGGAACTGTCGTTCCAATTGATAAACCAGATATGCAGGTTACAACAACAAGAATACCTATTGGTGTAGTTGCTGCTATCATTCCTTGGAATTCTCAAATGTTATTGACTGCCGTAAAACTTGCACCAGCTTTAGCAATGGGAAATACAGTGGTCATAAAAGCATCGGAGCTTGCTCCAGTTACTTTACTAGAGTTTGCAAAATTAGTTGAAAAATCTGGAATTCCTAAAGGAGTTGTTAATGTGATTAGTGGTTTGGGAGAACCTTGTGGTAAAGCATTAACTACACATAATCTAGTTGAAAAAATTGCTTTTACAGGTGGTCCTGAAACTGCAAAACATATTGTAAAAAATTCTGCTGAAAACTTATCTCAGGTAAGTTTAGAGCTTGGTGGCAAAAGCCCTGTTGTAGTTTTTGATGATGCTGAACAAGAAAATGCCCTTAATGGAATTACTGCTGGGATTTTTGGTGCTAGTGGACAGAGTTGCATTGCTGGATCAAGACTTTATATCCAATCAAAAATTTATGATGAATTTTTAGATAAATTAGTAGCTAAAGCAAAAAAAATAAAACTTGGTTCTCCAATGGATAAGGATACTCAAATGGGTCCCTTAAATAGCTTTAAACAATTAGAAAATATTGAAAAAAATATCAAAGCTACTATTGAACAAGGTGGAAAAATTAGATGTGGTGGAAAAAGATCAAGTATTTCAAATAAAGGGTATTACTTTCCTGCTACAATAATTGAATGTAAAAATCATAATTTACCTGTAGCAGAAAATGAATTATTTGGACCAATATTGTCCGTAATGAAATTTGATACCGAAGAAGAAGCAATTAAACAAATGAATGACAATAAATACGGTTTATCTTCTGGGATTTACACTTCAAACCTTGGAAGAGGTATGAGAGTTTCTAAGGCTGTTAGAGCAGGAATAACTTTTGTAAATACATATAGATTAATTTCTCCAATGGCACCATTTGGTGGTATTAAAGATAGTGGTTATGGTAAAGAAGCGGGCATCGAGTCGATCAAGGAATATACAAGAATAAAAACAACATGGTATAATTCTTCGGATAAACCGATGACTGACCCATTCACAATGGGATAATTAGTTGCCTTTAAAACATCTATTAATTTTACTTTTTATAGCGATAGCACATGGCAGTGCCTTTCCTATTACAAAATTGGTCTTAAATGACTCTGTTCCTCCAATTTTAATGTCATCTCTTCGAATGGGGTTAGTTTTAGTTTTGCTAATTCCATTTTGGAAATTTAGGATTCCCGAAAAAAAATATATTACACCATTAATAGCCTTTTCAATTTCTATGGGAGTTATGGTTTATGCATTCATGACTTTATCTCTTTACTATTCATCAATTGTTTCTCCTGTAATTGTAGGCTCACAACTAGCTATACCATTTGGTATTCTTGCTAGTGCAGTAATGCTTGGTGAAAATATTAGTTTTAAAAAATGGATGCTAATCATTGCTTCTTTCATCGGGATCTTGATAATATTTTTTGACCCAAAACTTACAGATAATTTCTTAGGTTTATTTTTTGCAAGTTTAATGGCTTTGTTTTTTGCTTTAGCTCAAGTTTATTCAAGAAAATTAAGAGATTTAGATATTAGCCTAACAAATGCATTTACCGGTTTATTTGGTTTTGTAATTTTACTTGTTGTATCATTTCTTATCGAGGGAAATACTGTTGTGAATGTTAGATCAATCAATTTTAATTCTTGGGTTTTAATATCATATCAAGCTATTGTGGTTTCATTAGGGGCTCATTTGTTAATGTTTTATTTATATAAATTTTATACAGTTGGACAAATTTTTCCCTCTTATTCTTTATTCCCGATCTTTGGTATAGCACTTTCTTTTTTAATCTTTGGTGAAGTTCCAACTGCGCTGTTCATATTGGGTGGTATAATTGTAATAACCTCAGTCTTTTTGCTTCATAAAATAAAATAATTCGCTTGTTGAAAATTTTTATAAATAAGCTTTAATTCTCTTTTTATAAATTTTTAACAATAATAAGGAAAATAATGAAA
>JAOIRP010000038.1 GCA_028221385.1 Candidatus Pelagibacter sp. | reverse complement strand
TCTTTAATACCTTCTCTTAACGATTGATCTTCAAGAACATTAACTCCTTTATATTTTACCTCTAAAATTTTTAACATATTAGAAACAGCCATTGAAAATCCACATTGTGGTGCGTCAGGTGTTCCTTTCATAAATAAACATATCTCGTTTTCAGCGATTTCTTTATTAATTAAATCTTTAACTTGGTCGTTCATTTTACTCCTTTGTTTTGATTGCAAGTGCATGTAGCTCATTACCCATTTTGCCCTTAAGAGAGTTATACACCATTTTATGTTGTTCTATTTTACTTTTGCCTGAAAACTGACTTGAGGTAACAGTCGCAGAATAATGATTTCCATCACCTGCTAAATCTTGTATTTCAACTACTGCATCGGGTAGCGCTTCTTTAATAAGAGCCTCTATTTCATTTAAATCCATTGCCATTACTTACTCATATAATTCTTTAGCCAAATAGTATGTGATTTGATTAAATCGTCAATTGATACTTTTGACTTATCATCAATAATAAGCTCACTATCATTAACGGTTCCAATCTCATCATAATGAACTGAATTTTTTTCAAGAATTTTAGTAACTTCTTTATAATCAGATTGTTCAATTTCAACAACATATCTACCTTGATCCTCACCAAATAGATATTCAAATTTGCTAATTAAGTAATTAGGTTTTTTTAATGTTACTCCTTTTTTTCCTTTAATACACATTTTGGATAAAGCAGTAAGTATGCCACCCAAAGAAACATCATGGGCAGATTTTATAAAATTTTTATCAATAAGCTTTAAAATGGTTTCACCATTATTTTTTTCATTAAATAGGTTTATTTCTGGTGGTGGGCCATTTTTTTCATTTAAAATTTCTCTTAAAAACAAACTTTGTTCTAAATGACCCTCAGTTTTTCCAATCACTAAAAGAATATTATCACTTTGTTTAAGATCCATTGTAATCATATTTTTATAATTTTGAATTAGTCCAACACCACCAATGGCTGGAGTCGGTTTAATCCCAACTTCTTTTGTTTGGTTGTAAAAAGAAACATTTCCTGAAACAACAGGAAAATTTAAATAAGCACTTGCTTCTCCTAAACCTTGAACACACTCTACAAATTCACCCATGTTATCTTCATTTTCAGGACTACCAAAATTCAAACAGTTTGTTATTGCTATTGGTTTTGCCCCAACAGAAATTAAATTTCTCCAACTTTCACAAACTATTTGTTTACCACCGCTTAATGGATGTGCCCAACAGTATACCGCAGAAGAGTCAACAGATGCAGCAACAGCTTTTTTAGTTCCATGTACTCTAACTACGCCTGCGTCTCCACCAGGTTTTTGAATAGTATCGCCCATTACTGTATGATCATACTGTTGCCAAATCCATTCTTTACTACAAACATTTGGATTTGATAAAATCTTATTTAACACATTAATAACTTTCAAATCTTTGAATTGCTCTTTTTTTACTTTAATTTTTTTTGGAAGTTTGGCTTTTTTCCATTTACGATCATACATTGGAGAATTTTCAACCAATGTATCAACTGGTATATCCGCAACTTTTTCTTCATTAAAAAAAAGTTCAATTTTTTTACTTTTTGTCGTTTTGCCAATTACAGCAAAATCTAAATTCCATTTATCAAATATTTTTTTAGCCTGTTCTTCTTTTCCATTTTCTAAAACAATAAGCATTCTTTCTTGACTTTCAGAAAGCATAATTTCATATGGAGTCATTTTTGACTCTCTACATGGTACTTTGTTTAAGTTAATTTCAATACCAAGATTTCCTTTAGAGGCCATCTCTATACTTGAAGAAGTTAATCCTGCAGCCCCCATGTCTTGAATGGCAATAATAGAATCACCACTCATTAATTCTAAACAAGCTTCCAATAAAAGTTTTTCTGTAAAAGGATCTCCAACTTGAACCGTAGGTTTTTTTTCTTCAATTTTGTCATCAAAACTAGCTGAGGCCATACTAGCTCCATGAATTCCATCTCTACCTGTTTTAGAACCAACATAAATAACAGGCTTTCCAAGACCTGCAGCCTTAGAGTAAAATATTTTGTCTTTTTTTACCAATCCTAGCGTCATGGCATTAACCAAAATGTTACCATTGTAAGACTCATCAAAACTTGTTTGACCTGCTATAGTTGGTACACCCATACAATTTCCATAACCACCAACTCCATGCACAACACCCCTTAATAAATTTTTCGTTTTTTTATGTTGTGGAGAACCAAAATGTATTGAGTTTAGATTTGCGATAGGTCTTGCACCCATTGTAAAAACATCTCTCATAATTCCACCAACTCCCGTCGCAGCACCTTGGTATGGTTCTATAAAAGATGGGTGATTGTGACTTTCAATTTTAAAAACAATTGCATCATTGTCACCAATATCTATTACACCAGCATTTTCACCTGGTCCTTGAATAACATTTTTCCCTTTAGTAGGTAAATTTTTAAGATGAAATCTTGATGATTTATAAGAGCAATGTTCGTTCCACATAGCTGAGAAAATTCCAAGTTCAGTTATATTGGGTGTTCGTTTTAATAATTCACAGATTTTTTCATATTCATCTTTCTTTAATCCATGATCTATAGCAACTTGTTCATTAACTATCATTTTATTTTAAATTATTAATTAGATTTTTAAAAAATATTGAACCATCTTCACCTGACAGCGCAGGATCAATCATTCGTTCAGGATGTGGCATCATTCCCAAAACATTCATTTCTTGATTAAATATACCAGCAATATTTTTAATAGAACCATTTGGATTATTCTTTTCGTCAATGTTTCCATCAGCATCTGAGTAAAATAATGCTATCTGATTTTTATTTTGTATTTCTTTAAGTTGTTCATTAGAACAAAAGTAATTACCCTCATTATGAGCGATATGAAACTCAACAGTATCTTTATCAAAATCTTTAAAAAATGAATTTTCTTTATTATTAATTGTTACATGAACATTTTTACAAATAAATTCTAAATATTTATTTCTAAGTAAGACTCCAGGTAATAAACCAGACTCAACTAAGATTTGAAATCCATTACAAATTCCTATTACTTTACCACCACCTTTAGCAAAATTAATTACTGAGTGCATAATCTTTGATTTAGAAGCCATACTTCCACATCTTAAATAATCACCATAGGAAAAACCACCTGGTAAAACAACTAAGTCGCTTTTTGGTAACTCAGTATCATCATGCCATACCATTTTATTTTTAAAACCAAATTTTTTTAAAGCAACATCCATGTCCCTATCACAATTAGAGCCAGGGAAAGTTATTACAGAGGAGTTCATTATTTATTATTGAGATCCAATAATTTTAAAATCTTCAATTACTAAGTTTGCTAATAGTTTTTTACACATTTCTTCAACTTTATCTTCAGCGACCTTCTTATCATTTTCTTTTGTGTCAATTACAAAATATTTCCCTTGTCTTACTTCATTGATACCGTTAAAGCCCATACCATCTAACGTTTGATGAATAACTTTACCTTGAGGATCTAAAACGTCTTTTTTAAGAGTTATAATTACAGATACCTTCATATTATTTTCTTTTTTTAATTGAACTTAATTTCGTAACATTTACAGCACTAACATTTGATTGTTCATGAAGTATGCCTAATCTTTTGGCAACTTCAGTATAAGCTGGGATTAAGTCTCCTAAATCTTTTCTGAATCTATCTTTATCAAGCTTTTTATCAGTAACTGAGTCCCATAATCTACATGTATCAGGACTAATCTCATCTGCTAGTATTATTTCAGTTTTACCATTTGATTTAAATCTTCCAAACTCAAGCTTGAAATCAATTAGTTTAATTCCAACACCTCTAAACATCCCAATCATAAAATCATTAATTCTTAGGATCATTTTTTTTACTTTTTCAATTTCTTTTTTTGTGGCCCAATCAAAAGCATAAATATGTTCTTCTGCAATTAAAGGATCGCCAAGCTTATCATCTTTAAGGCAGTACTCTACCAGTGGCTCTTTAAAAACTGTTCCATCCTCAATTCCAAGTCTTTTAGTAATTGAACCTGAGGCAACATTTCTTACAATAAATTCAATTGGTATTATTTCTACCAATTTAATTATTTGTTCACGCATGTTTAACCTTTTAACCAAATGATTTTTAATGCCAATTTGACCTAAATTAGAAAGTATATGCTCTGAAATTCTATTATTTAAAACTCCTTTTCCTTCGATAGTAGTTTTTTTTTGATTATTAAAAGCTGTGGCATCATCTTTAAAAT
>JAOIRP010000037.1 GCA_028221385.1 Candidatus Pelagibacter sp. | reverse complement strand
AAACTGTTTATGGTTTAGCGGCAAATGCCTACTCAAGTTTAGCTGTAAAAAAAATATTTAAACTTAAAAAAAGACCAAAGAATAACCCTTTAATTGTTCATTATTCAAATATTAAATCTCTTAAAAAGGATTGTTTAATTAATAAGAATTTTACAAAACTTTATAAGAAATTTTCTCCTGGGCCAATTACATTTGTGCTTAAATTAAGAAAAGATTCTAAAATTTCTAAATATGTTATTAATAAACAAAAAAATTTAGCTGTTCGTTTTCCAAAACATAAGCTGTTTAAAAATTTGCTAAATAAACTCGATTACCCTTTAGCTGCACCAAGTGCTAATATTTCTAATAAACTTAGCTCTGTAATGGCTTCAGATGTAAAAGAAGAATTTGGCACAAAAATAAAATATATCTTAGATGGCGGCAAGTGCAAGATTGGATTAGAGTCCACAATAATTGATCTTACTAATAAACCAACTATATTAAGATTGGGAGGATTGGGCGTTAAAGAAATACAAAATACACTAAATAAGAAAATTTACACCGCAATTAACCCTAAAAAAAAAATAATGCCTGGTCAATCTTTATTCCATTACTCTCCTGGAGTTCCTTTAAAAACTAATATGAAAAAACCCTTAATAGACGGAGCATTTCTTTTAATTAAAGAAAGAAAAGCTATATTAAATAATTATTATTATTTGAGTAAGAATAGAAATTTAAATGAAATAGCAAAAAATTTATATTCCTGTCTGAGAAAAATGAAAAATAAAGGCTACAAATCAATCTCAATCGAAAAAATACCTAATAGAGGAATAGGAAAAACAATTAATGATAGGTTAAATCGGGCTTCTAAGTATTAGAAACTACATAAATTTTGTATTCATTGGTGCGCCTGGTAGGAGTCGAACCCACAACCTCCTGATCCGAAGTCAGGCGCTCTATCCAGTTGAGCTACAAGCGCATATAGTATTAATATTACATTTTATGAAAAAATACATTAATTATATAGTCGGAGAAGATGAAAACAACCTCAGACTTGATGTATTTATTAATAAAAGAGAAGAAATAATAAGTCGTACTAGAATAAAAAATTTAATACTAAAAAAAAAATTAAGATTTAATGATTTAATAATTAATAATCCTTCAAAAAAAGTTTCTACTGGTGATAAAATAAATCTTGAAATTCCAAAACCTGAAGAAGCTTCGTTAAAACCATATAAATTCAATTTAGATATAATTCATGAAGACAAAGATTTATTAGTGATAAACAAACCGGCTGGGATAATAATGCACCCTGGAGCAGGTAACTATGACAAAACGATTGTGAACGCATTGGTATATTATAGCAAAGATTCTTTATCAACAATTGGTGATGAGCTCAGACCAGGTATTGTTCATAGAATTGACAAAGACACATCAGGTTTAGTTGTTATTGCAAAAAATAATGAAACACATGAAAATTTATCACACCAATTTAGTGAGCATAGCATTACTCGAGTTTATCAATTATTGATTTGGGGGAAACTTAGACCATCTTCAGGAAAAATTGACACTTTTATAACCAGAAGTTCAAAAAATAGACAAATGATGGAAGTAAGTATTTCAAAAGGAAAACGGGCAATTACTAATTATAAGACAATAGAGGTTTTCGAAAACGATAAAACTCCAACTTTAAGTTTAGTTGAGTGTAGACTGGAAACTGGCAGAACTCATCAAATAAGAGTACACATGACCCATTTGGGTAATAGCATAATGGGTGATGGAAAATATAAAAAAAAATATAAGAAGCTTAAAAATATTGATACAAATTTAGAAAATTTAATTTACAAGTTGGACAGACAATTTTTACATGCCAAGACTCTTGGATTTATTCATCCAAGGACTAGTGAGGAAATGGTTTTTTCCTCAATTTTGCCACAAGAACTTGAAAAAATATTAGAATTACTAAGAAACACTAGTAAATAAGACCTTGAAATAATATTATAGTTAATTAAATAAATACAACTTATGAGCACTACTTTAAATAATAATTTGCCTACTCTTTCAAATGAAGGTGGTCTTTCAGCCTATCTTGAGCAAATTAAAAAGTTTCCAATGCTTGCTGCTGAGGAAGAATACATGCTTGCAAAAAATTGGCGAACAAATGGAAATGTTAAAGCAGCTGAAAAACTTGTAACTAGTCACTTGAGATTAGTTGCAAAAATAGCAATGGGTTACAAAGGGTATGGCCTTCCTGTGAATGAAATGATCTCAGAGGGTAATATTGGACTAATGCAAGCAGTTAAAAAATTTGAACCTGAAAAAGGTTTTAGATTGGCAACTTATGCAATGTGGTGGATCAGAGCTTCAATCCAAGAATATATTTTAAGATCATGGAGTCTAGTAAAGATAGGAACAACAACTGCACAAAAAAAATTATTTTTTAATTTGAAAAAGATTAAAAATCAAATCGCTCCTCAATCTGAAGGAGACTTAAGACCTGAGCATGTAAACGAAATAGCTAATAAATTAGATGTTAAAGAAGATGAAGTTGTTTCAATGAACAGACGACTCTCTGGTAAAGAGTTTTCTTTAAATGCACAAGTTGGAGAAGATGGTGATGAGTGGCAAGATTGGCTTGTTGACAAAGAACTAGACCATGACCTTAAATTTGCACATCAAGAAGAAATGGAAAATAGAAAAGGTTTATTAAAAGACTCAATTAAAATTCTAAATGATAGAGAAAGAGAAATTATATACTCAAGAAGATTAAATGATGAACCCACTACTTTAGAAGATTTAAGTAAAAAATATAAAATAAGTAGAGAAAGAGTTAGACAAATAGAAAATAAAGCATTTGAAAAACTTCAAAAACATATGCTGAATACTGCTAAATCAAAAAATCTACTATCATCAAACTAATCATCAAAAGGATTTTCCAAAAGAATAGTATCTTCTCGCTCTGGGCTAGTTGATATACTTGAAACTTTTGTTTCTATAAAGTCTTCTAATGCATATATATAATTTTTTGCATTATCAGGCAAAGTTTCGATATTTTTAGCTCCTTGGGTGGAAGTTTTCCAACCAGGAAATGTTTTGTAAATCGGCTTAATCTTTAATTGATCTTCCACAGCAGCTGGGAAATAATCCATTTTTTTTCCATCTAATTCGTATTCCACACACATTTTAATTTCATCTAATTCATCTAGAACATCAAGTTTAGTCAGTGCTATCCCATCTATTCCTGAAATTTTAATTGTTTGTCTCACTAGTACACCGTCAAACCAACCACATCTTCTTTTTCTACTTGTAACAGTTCCAAATTCTTTACCTCTTTTTCCAAGAATTTCTCCTGTATCATCTTTTAGTTCTGTGGGAAATGGTCCTTCACCTACTCTTGTCGTATATGCTTTAGTTATACCAAGTACATAATGGATTGAGTTTGGCCCACAACCTGTTCCAGTAGCAGCACTTGATGCAACAGTATTAGATGATGTTACAAAAGGATAGGTTCCATGATCCACATCAAGCAAAATCCCTTGGGCTCCTTCAAATAGTATTCTTTTTTTTTTCTTTTTAAACTCATCAATTCTAAGCCAAACTGGTTGAGAAAATTTAAGTATCTCTGGTGCGATTTTTAAAAGATCTTTTTTTAATTTTTCTTTTTCAAAAAATTTTTTTCCTAATCCTTTTCGTATAGCATTATGATGAATGAGAACAGTTTCTAGTCTTTGATCAAGATTTTTTTCTGATCTTAAATCCATAACTCTTATGGATCTTCTACCAACTTTGTCCTCATATGCTGGACCAATCCCTCGCCTGGTAGTTCCAATTTTTCCTTTACCTGCTGCATCTTCTCTTATTTCATCCATTTCTCTATGGAAAGGGAGAATGAGATTTGCAGACTCTGAAATCATAAAATTATCTACATCAACTACAACACCCATAGATTTGATTTCTTCTATTTCTTCCAATAAAGCCCAGGGATCAACAACAACACCATTACCAATGATAGAAATTTTATTCTTTCTCACAATGCCTGATGGAAGTAATCTTAATTTATATGTCACCCCATCAATAACTAATGTATGACCAGCATTGTGGCCTCCTTGGAAACGGATTACGACATCTGCCTGGTCTGATAGCCAATCAACTATCTTACCTTTTCCTTCGTCTCCCCACTGTGAACCAACAACTACTACATTTTTCATTATTTTAATTCTTTTTTTATTTTAATTGAGCTTAGATGGTTAATTGGACCATGGCCTTTACCATAGTTAAGATTATCATTAATTGAATTATTTACATA
>JAOIRP010000036.1 GCA_028221385.1 Candidatus Pelagibacter sp. | reverse complement strand
ATATGTCTCCAGCAGATACTGATATGTTTGCTATTCCAGATCCTGATAGTTTAATTCAATTACCTTGGAATAAAGAGGTTGGTTGGTTAGCTTCAGATTTATGGATGGGTGGAAAACCAGTTAGTGCCTCTCCAAGAGTTATGCTTAAAGAGCAAATAAAAAAATTGAATAAAAAAAATTTTCAAATGAAATCAGGTGTTGAATGTGAATATTTTTTAATTTCACAAGATGGATCTAGTATTGCAGACTCAAGAGACACTCAATCAAAACCATGTTATGACCAGTCTGCTTTAATGCGAAGATATGACTTGATTAAAGAAATTTGTGATAGCATGATTGAAATGGGTTGGCGCCCTTACCAAAATGACCATGAAGATGCTAATGGTCAATTTGAAATGAATTGGGATTATGACGATTGTTTGGTCACAGCAGACAGACATGTCTTTTTTAAATACATGGTGAAATCCTTATCTGAGAAACATGGTCTTAGGGCAACATTTATGCCAAAACCATTCAATAATCTAACTGGTAATGGTTGTCATGCTCACATCTCTCTTTGGACTGATAAAACAAATAAATTTTTAGATAATGGTGACAGGTTAGGATTAACTAAAACTGCATACAATTTCTTAGGAGGAGTAATGCAGTTAGCTCAACCTCTTTCAGCTTTTTTTAACCCTACTGTAAACAGTTATAGAAGAATAAATGCTCCACCTACAAAGTCTGGAGCTTCATGGTCACCAAGTAGCATTTCATATACAGGAAACAATAGAACACATATGATTAGAGTGCCAGATCCAGGAAGATTTGAGTTAAGATTGATGGACGGCTCCTCAAATCCATATTTGCTACAGGCAGGTGTGATAGCAGCTGGCTTACATGGACTGAATAACAAAATTGATCCTGGCGAACCACTGTCATGTAATATGTATAATGATTTTAAAAATTATCCACACTTGAAAAAATTGCCAGATGAAATAGAAGATGCTTTAAAATTTCTTAAAGATAGTAGAGAACTTAAAGAAGCTTTTGGAGAAGATGTTATAAACAGTTATATAAAATTAAAAAATATGGAAATTGACGATTTTTTTAAATATGAAAGCTTTGATAAGAAAACCCCAGTTACTGATTGGGAGAAAAATAGTACTCTTGATTGTTAACCACAATGAAAGCAATTCTAAAAAAAGATCTATGGTCCATTACATCATTTCTTGAAAATAAAAATCATAAATTTGATAAAAAGTTAATACTCGATAATCTTCCAGAAAGTTTTATTGATGATGCAATAAAATCAATTTCTAGCTGGAAAACATATAAGCCTACTCCATTAATTAGATTAAATAAATTGAACAATGAATTAAAATTCAAAGAAATTTATTATAAAGATGAAGATAAAAGATTTGATCTCAAATCCTTCAAAGCGCTCGGGGGAGCTTTTGCTGTATACAAAATAGCTAATGAAAAAAAGGATATAACAGTTGCTACTGCAACAGCGGGTAATCATGGTAGATCTGTAGCGTGGGGAGCTCAAAGACTAGGTTTAAAATGTAAAATTTTTATAAGCGGAAATGTTAGTGAGTCTAGAGCTGAAGCAATGAGAAACTTAGATGCTGAAGTAATCAGAGTTAAGGGCAATTACGACAATTCTTTAAAAGAATGCATAGAGCAATCAAAAAAAAATAATTGGGAAATTGTACAAGATGTTTCTTGGGAAGGTTATAAAGAGGTACCAAAATTGATAATGGCTGGATACACAATTATGGTAAAAGAAATTATTGATCAAATAGATAAAAATTCAATTACACATGTTTTTCTTCAGGCGGGTGTGGGTGGAATGGCCGCTGCAATGATTGCGGGATTTGCGAAATTATCAAAAAATATTCCTCAATTTATTATAATAGAGCCAGAGAATGCTGACTGTGTATTTCAAAGTATTAAAAATAATGCACCAACCACTGTTGATATAAAAAAAGAAACAGTTATGGGTGGTATGTCCTGTGGTGATGTATCAACTATTGCCTGGGAAATTTTAAAAAATTCAGCTAACTACTGTCTAACTATACCAGATGAAGCAATCTCTACAGCTGTTGCACTTTTAGCAGAAGCACGTTTATCAGAAGAAAAAATTATAGGTGGAGAATGTGCGGTACCAGGTGTTATTGCGTTAATAAGCTCATTTAATAATAAAGAATACTTAGATAAGTTAAAACTTAATGAAAAATCGAATGTACTTTTGTTTGGTTGTGAAGGTTTAACGGACAAAGCAATGTATCAAAAACTACTAACAGATGGATTGCAAAAAATCTAAGTAAATATGACTAAGAAAGCCATTTTTTGGATAAGGGAGGATTTTAGAATTGAGGAGAATGAAGCATTAGCTTACGCAACTCAAAATCATGAATCTGTAAGTGCTCTTTATATATATAATTCAAAAAACTTTGATAAGAAAAGAGAGGCTCAAAAATGGTGGGTATCTAAATCTTTAGAGAATTTTAACTTAGATCTAAAAAAACTAAATATCACGTTGGAAATTCAGTTAGGTGATGAACTTGAAGTGCTTTCACGTATTCAAAAAAAAGACGATGTGACTATTTATTGGAATAAAGTTTATGAGCCTGATGTAATTAACAAAGGTAAAAAAATAAGAGATATATTTATTAAAAATGAAGTTCCATATAAGTATTTTAAAGGTAACATTTTAGTGGAATTTCAAGAAATGACTAAAGATGATGGCACGCCATATAAAGTATTTACTCCTTTTTGGAAAAAAACTGAACAATTTTATATTTCAAAAACACCACCAAAATATCTTAAAATTAAATCAAAAGATAAAAAAAATAATTTTTTCAAAAAATCAATATCAACGAAAGAAATTTTACCCAAAAAAAATTGGTATAAAAAGTTTGAAAAATATTGGACTCCCTCAGAACCTGAGGCTAAAAAACATTTGCAGGCACTTATAAAAAATAAAATTGAAGAATATGGAAATACAAGGGATATTCCAGGTGTTAGTGGAACGTCAAAACTTTCTCCTTTTTTAAAATTTGGTCAAATACATGTCGAAACAATTTGGAAAAAATGCCAAGATATAAAGAAAAAAAAAATAGGATATAGAAAATATATAAATGAATTAGGATGGAGAGAATTTTCTCACAGCTTAATTAATTATTTTCCTCAGATGCTTAAGGGTAACCTTAGAAAAGATTTTGATAATTTTCCTTGGGTTAAAAATGAAAAATTTTTAGAAAAATGGAAAAAGGGAATGACCGGATACCCTATTGTAGATGCTGGTATGAGAGAATTATATCAAACTGGGTGGATGCACAACAGGGTCAGAATGATTGTTGCTTCATTTCTTGTTAAACATTTAAGAATTCATTGGATGGAAGGTGAAAAACATTTTCAAAATTGTTTAGTTGATTACAATCAAGCAAGTAATGTTGCACAATGGCAGTGGGTTGCTGGATGTGGGGCAGATGCAGCTCCTTATTTTAGAATATTCAACCCAATTCTTCAGGGTGAAAAATTTGATAAGGAAGGTCTTTATGTAAAAAAATGGGTTCCAGAAATAAACAAAGTTCCAGAAAAATTTACTCATAAACCCTGGGAAATGGAACTAAAATATCAACAAGCTATTCAAACTGTAATAGGTAAAGACTACCCCAAACCTATTGTTATTCATGAAAATGCAAGAGCTTCTGCTCTTGAGGCTTTCCAGACTTTAAAAAAAAAATAATCTAATCACCAATAAAATGATGAATTATACTTCTGTTTTGAGGATCAATTCTATGTTCAAAAAGATAAATACCCTGCCAAGTTCCAAGTAACAATAAATTGTTTTTAACACTTAATGATATTTGATTGTTGGTAAGTGCTGATTTTATATGGGCAGGCATATCATCTTTACCTTCAGTGGTATGCGTGTAAAGCTTATTGGTCATTGGAGCTAATTTATCAAAATAATTAATTAAATCAGTTTGAACATCTGGATCAGCATTTTCTTGAATAATTAATGATGCACTAGTGTGCTGTATGCTCAAATTTATAATTCCATTATTAAAATTATTTTCTTTAATCCAGTGCTGTGTTCTATCTGTAAACTGATAAAGCTTTTGTCCACTAGTTTCAATTTCTAAATTAAAAAAATCCTGTCTCATCATTAATCATATTTTACTGAGGTTAATTCATATAATCGACTTATAGTTCTTTTAAAAACGTTTTCTAAACTTTTAGATGAACTTATCAATTTTAATTGTGATTCAGAGGATATCATCAATGGTAATTTTTTTTCATACAGAATATCAATTAATGTGATAAATCTTTGTTGTTGATTGGAATTATCATTATTAAAATTAGGAGTATTTTCTATAATAATAAAACTACATACTTCAGCTATCTTTATATAATC
>JAOIRP010000035.1 GCA_028221385.1 Candidatus Pelagibacter sp. | reverse complement strand
CTAACATAAGAGGGAGTTTTTTATGAAAAAACTAAAATTGTTTGCTCTTACAGCTGTTGCCCTAATGGGTGCTTCAGGTGTAGCAAACGCAGAAACTGTGTTGTTAGCTTCTGATGACTTTGTTGGAATATCTTTTTGGATAATTTCAATGGGGATGTTGGCAGCAACTGCTTTCTTTTTCCTAGAAGCAGGAAATGTTGCAGCAGGTTGGAGAACATCAGTAATCGTTGCTGGTCTAGTGACGGGTATTGCTTTTATTCATTACATTTACATGAGAGATGTATGGGTTATGACTGGTGAGTCACCAACAGTTTACAGATATATTGATTGGTTAATAACAGTTCCACTACAGATGATAGAATTTTTCTTAATTCTAGCTGCTGTAGGTAAAGGTAATTCTGGAATATTCTGGAGATTATTAATAGGAACAGTTGTAATGCTAGTTGGAGGATATTTAGGAGAAGCAGGTTACATCAATTCTATGCTTGGTTTTATAATCGGTATGGCTGGATGGATCTATATTCTTTATGAAATATTTTCAGGTGAAGCAGGAAAAGCTGCAGCAAAAAGTGGAAACAAAGCTCTTGTTACTGCATTTGGTGCAATGAGAATGATCGTTACAGTAGGTTGGGCAATTTACCCATTAGGTTACGTATTTGGTTACCTAACAGGTGGTGTAGATGCTAACTCACTTAACGTAATTTATAACCTTGCTGACTTCGTAAACAAAATTGCGTTTGGTCTAGTTATTTGGGCTGCAGCAACGCAAACTGGTGGAAGAAGAGCTAGATAATTAGTTAAGCTTAATTTAAGAAAGGGCGAGTACATTTTGTGTACTTGCCCTTTTTTTTTATGTTATTATATATAATCCAATGGCCAAAGTTACTTACATAGAACATGGTGGAAATTCACATACCATAGAAATTGCCAATGGATTAAGTGTTATGGAAGGAGCTATTCAAAACGATATTCCAGGAATTGATGCTGATTGTGGTGGAGGAATGGCGTGTGCTACTTGCCACGTTTATGTCAAAGAT
Source organism: Candidatus Pelagibacter sp. (assembly GCA_028221385.1). The sequence goes on along the minus strand of JAOIRP010000035.1, from coordinate 3,380 downwards.
GAATGGTTTGATAAGCTTCCAAAAAAAGAGGATGGAGAAGAGGATATGTTAGATATGGCATTTGAGCCAAACAAATTTAGCAGATTAAGCTGCCAAATTTTGATAACAGATGAATTAGACGGACTAACAGTTAGTCTTCCATCTAAACAAGGTTAAATGATTAAAACAGATACTTTAATAATAGGCGCAGGACCAGTTGGATTATTTTGCGTTCATCAATTAGGAATAATTGGATTAAAATGTGAAGTAGTAGATAATTTAGATAAAATTGGAGGTCAGTGTATCGAGCTTTATCCTGACAAACCTATTTACGATATTCCTGCAGTGCCTGAATGCACAGGAGGAGAATTGACTAACAATTTAATTGAACAAATAAAAGTATTTAAAACTAACTTTCATCTAAATGAAAGAGTAGAAGAAATCAAAAAAGTTGAATCAAAATGGATTACAAAAACCAATAAAGGAAACGAATTTGAGTCATCAAGTATAGTTATAGCAGGAGGAGTAGGTTCATTTGAGCCAAGAAAATTTTCAACAAAAGAAATTGAAAAATTTACAGGAAAACAAATACTTTATTCGGTTAAAGATAAAACAGTCTTTAAAGATAAGACAGTTTGTATTTTTGGTGGAGGAGATTCAGCATTAGACTGGGCAATTGAACTATCCAACACATCTAAAGTTATATTGGTTCATAGACGAGACGATTTTAGAGGAATGCAGGCAAGCATCGATAAAGCCCATCAATTAAAAAAAGAGGGTAAAATAGAAATTTATACAAAATATCAATTAGATGAAGTTAAAGGTGAAGATAAAATCAATAGTATCAAAATTAAACATGATAATAAAAGTGTAAAAGAAATCAAAACCGATTTTGTCCTAGGTTTTTTTGGATTAATAATGCAACTTGGGCCAATCGCTGAATGGGGATTAAATTTGGATAAAAAAACAATTCCAGTTAATACTGAGAGTTTTGAAACTAATAAACAGGGAATTTTTGCAATTGGAGATATTTGTTCTTATCCTGGTAAGCTTAAATTAATTCTCTCAGGTTTTCATGAGGGAGCGCTAGCTGCTAGAGGATGTTTTAAATATGCAAAACCAGATGAGAAATATAGATTTGAATTTACCACTTCTTCAAAAGCAGTTAAAGATCGACTGGGTGTGAAGGAGTGATTGAACTTTTCAGTTCTGACACCCCAAATGGAAAAAAAATAAGTATATTGTTAGAAGAGTTAGGTTGTGATTTTAAAGTTACAGCTATGGATTTATCTAAAGAGGATCAATTTAAACCTGATTTTAAAAAAATAAGTCCCTTTGGTAAAATACCTGTAATAGTAGATCATGAAAATAAAGAATCTGTATTTGAGTCTGGAGCGATCCTTATGTATCTAGCAAAAAAATATAATAAATTTTATGAAGTTAAAGATCACAATATTATAAATCAATGGCTGATGGCACAGATGGGAACTATTGGACCGATGTTAGGACAGCATCATCAGTTCCATCACTATAACCCTGGTAAAAGCAAGTTTGGAGAAGAAAGATTTTTTAAAATTGCAAAAAGACTTTATGGTGAGCTAGATGAAAGATTGGCATCATCAAAATACTTAGCAAATAATAATTATACGATTGCAGATATTGCTACATGGCCCTGGATTGCAAGACATGAATGGCATGATATTGGGCTTAAGAATTATAAAAATTTATCAAGATGGTATATTGATATCTCTAAAAGAGAGGCTGTAATAAGGGGATATCAGTTTATAAATAAAAAAGAACTTCCCCCACAGCCTTGATCTTAATTTTTTAGCTCATCAACTTGTATAATGAGCTTAAGATACCATTTCCAGATAGCTCTATAGCCAATACAATAATAATAATTAAAATTAATTTTTTGTTCATTTAATAAAGAAATATAATAATAAAATTATCCAAATAGTAGCATAATAAAAATAAATGTATTTTTTAGCAAAAAGATATGAAATTGAATTTTGTTTAGGATCTATTTTTTTTCTTTTAGTCATCGGCATAAACTTTTTCTTCCTTTTCATGTTTTTCTTGAGCAGCTATACATAGTTCAGCAACAGGTCTAGCCATTAATCTTTTAAGGCCAATCGGCTCAGCTGTTTCTGCGCAAAATCCATATGTTCCCTCTCTTAATCTTGTTAAGGCTTGATCTATTTTTGAAATCAATTTTATCTGCCTATTGATAGCTTTCATCTCTACTGTTTTATCAGTATATGAACTAGCCTGATCCACAATATCAGCTGAAACACTGTTGTCATCTATTGAGCCATTATAAAGAGCTTCATTGTTCGCTTTTACTAATTCTTTTTTCCATTCTTGAAGTTTTATTTTGAAAAAAACTTTATGTTTTTCACACATGTATTTTTCAGTATCTTTTGGAATATACGTTTTTGAAACTTTAATTACAGCTGTAGTTTTTTTTTCGTTAGAGACTAAATTTTTAGTCTTTGGAATAGCTTTTTTTACCTTAGGAGCAACTTTCTTAACTTTATTACTTGTTTTTTTTACCTTACTTTTAGTTTTTTTTAACGATGATTTTGAGATTTTAGGCATATTTTTAAATTTAAGTGTGCGGAGTATATTCAGCAATTAATACGTGTCAAGCAAGCTTAATTCATATAAAATCTTACTTATGATGCTCAATAAAATAAATATAAAAAATATATTTTATATTTTTATTACAACGCATCTAATCTTATGGACTTTAATTCCATCAATTACTAATAACAACCTACCACTGGATACTATCGAGGCCTTGGCGTGGGGTAGTAATTTAGATTGGGGTTTTAACAAACATCCACCAGCGAGTGCTTTTTTTTTAGAAATTTTTTATCAAGTTTTTGGATCTAATGATTGGGCTTATTATTTATTAAGTCAAATATTTGTTATAACCACATTCTTTATTGTTTTTAATTTTGCAGAAAAAATATTTGATAATAAAATCTTAAGTTTAATTTCAGTTCTTTTATTAGAAGGTATTTATTTTTATAATTTTACAACTCCAGAGTTTAATGTAAATGTTTGTCAATTACCATTTTGGGCATTATGTGTTTCTTACTCATGGAAATTATTTAACAATAAAGAAATAGATCTTAAAGATTGTCTTTGGTTAGGACTGTTTGCGAGTATCGGTTTTTTATCTAAATATCTTTTTATTTATCTTTTAATAGCAATAGATCTGTTATTTTTTTATGTAATTTTTATAAAAAAATATAAAAGGTTTGATTTTAAATACTTAATTTCACTTGAAGTTTTTATTGTTTTGTTAGTCCCTCATTTTATATGGTTAATAAATAATGACTTTGTAACTATTACTTATGGGTTGGCAAGAACAGGTCTAGAAAATTCAAATA
>JAOIRP010000033.1 GCA_028221385.1 Candidatus Pelagibacter sp. | reverse complement strand
TCATTTCTCCCATTAATAAAGAGGTTATCCATCCACAGATAATCATAATGGCAAGAATATTTATTATTCCTGTAATTCTGTGCGATATAGATACTAAAGATGATACATGCCATCTATAAATCTGTATATGTGGAGATAGGGGATTATTATTTTCCATGTAGGTTATATTTAATTATTGTTTCAGCAATTTCTACTGAATTCAAAGCCGCACCTCTTAAAAGATTATCGGAAACAATCCAGAGATTTATAGTATTCTTATTAGTTTTATCCTCTCTAATTCTTGAAATAAAAGTTTCATTTTTACCGGCAGCTTCAATTGGCGTACTATATCCACCATCTTTTCTTGAGTCATAAACTTCACATCCATCTGCTTTATTTAGAGCTTCAGTAATTTTTTCCAAAGTAAACGATTTTTTAAATTGAACATTTACAGACTCTGCATGAGAAACTAAAACTGGAATTCTTACACAAGTTGCTGTTAATTCTATATTTTTATCTAAAATTTTCTTAGTTTCATTTGTCATCTTTAATTCTTCTTTCGTATAACCGTCGTCAGTAAAATGATCTATGTGAGGGATAGCATTAAATGCTATTTGTTTAGTAAAATTTTTTGACTTGATAGATTTATTTTCTAAAAATAATTTAGTTTGATCAATAAGTTCATCCATGGGAGCTTTTCCTCCACCTGATACTGATTGATAAGTGGAAACAACTATTCTTTCGATATCAAATAAATCATGTAATGGTTTTAAAGCGATTACCAATTGAGCTGTAGAACAATTTGGATTTGCAATTATATTTTTTTTCATAGTTTTAATTGCTTCTGGATTTACTTGAGGAACAATTAAAGGAACCTTTGGGTCCATTCTAAAAAAACTAGAATTATCAATTACTATTGAATGTTTGGCAGCTTTTTCAGCATAATTTTCAGAAATTTTTCCTCCTGCTGCAAAAAACGTAATTTGTACTTTTGAAAAATCAAATGTTTCAAGATTAAAAACTTTATGTTCTTTGCTTTTGAAAAGCACTTTTTGTCCTACACTTCTAGGTGAGGCAACTAAATATAATTCTTTAATAGGAAGGTTTTTTTGTTCCAAAACCTCAAGCGTTTTTCTACCAACGTTTCCTGTTGCTCCTACAATTGCTACATTCATGATATTCTATAACTTTTATACTAGATGAAAGGTAAATCGCAAACTTTTCCGTTAAAAGTATTGTTATTTAGTTCAATCTTAAAGGTTTGAGTGCTTTCCCAAAAAGGTTTTTTAATCATAGCAATTCCAATCACTTCATTAAAATGAGGTGAGTAACAAGCTGATCTTAATTCTCCAATGATATTATTATCTTTATTGTGTAGATTTTGTGATCCTGTAAGGCTAATTTCTTTTGTGTTAATTTTTACACCCATTAACTTTTTTTGAATTCCTTTGGATTTTACTCGTTTTAATTTTTCTTTTCCCAAAAAATTTATATCACTATCTAAACTGACATATTGTTCAAAACCACACTCAAAAGGATTGTCATTATTATCAAAATCATTTCCATAGGATAACAATGCACTCTCAATTCTTTCTATTAAATTTGGACATCCTGGACCTACATTAAATTCTTTTCCAACTTCAAAAAGTTGATCATATAATTTTTGTCCTGATGTTGTGTTTTGGACATATACTTCATATCCACCTTGTTTAGACCATCCTGATCTTGCTATTAAATGTTTAGTTCCTTCAAAGTCAAAATAATCAAATCCAAAAAATTTTAGTTCAGTAATTTTCTTTCCAAAAATCTTTTCCATTAATACAAATGATTTGGGGCCTTGTATTGCCATTATATCCACTATCGGTTCTACAATCTTCACATCAAATTTATATCCTGATGCAAGTCCCTTCGCAAAAAAGATTACATCAGAGTCTGCTATCGATATCCACCATTTATTTTCATCTAATTTTAATATAACAGGATCATTAACCAAATTTCCATTTTCATCTATTATTGGACAATAATAACATCTGCCAACTTTTGATTTTGATAAGTCTCTACATGTCATTAATTGGACTAGTTTAGCAGAATCTTTTCCTGATATTTCTACTTGTCTTTCCGCAGCAACATCCCACACCTGAACGTGCTCCTTTAAATGTTTATAACTATCCTCTATTGAGCCAAAGGCAGCAGGTAGTAACATGTGATTATAAATTGTATATGCTGTGACCCCTTGCTTCTCTATTCTTGAGGTATAAGGCGTACTTCTTAATCTTCTAGATTTTGCTATTGAAAAGTTTTTCATATTTTTAAAAATTCTAAAATCTTTTCTCTCATTTCAAAAGCTTTTTCAAACATAATCATATGCCCACAATCTTTTATTATCTGAGTCTTTGAATTTGGAATAGAATCAGCGAATTTCTTACCTTTTTCGAGATTAATCATCTTATCTAACTCACCAAAAATACATAGCGTTGGGCAATTAATTTTTTTTACTACCTCTGAACCATTTTTGTAATTATTACAAGCAATTAAATCTATGGCCAAAATTTCTCTTATTTCTCTTGCGGAGTTAATAATTTTTTCAACTGGATTTCCTCCAATAAATTTTTTTGAATTTTCATAGCTCCACTTCATCATCAATTTTACTGCCTGATCATCACCTGCTTCTGCAAGATCTATTAAATCTTGATTAACTGGCATCTTATAAGAGCCTCCTATAAAAATTAAATTCTTTATTTTTTTTGGATACTTAAAATAATATTCAAGAGCTTCTAAACATCCCTGTGAATGACCTATTATTGTTACATCGGAAACTTCAAGTTGATTTAATACTTTTTCTATCCAATCAGATATTTTTTCAATTGAAGGCAAACATTTTCCCTCTGAATTGCCGTGTCCTGGCAAATCTAAAGATAAAACATTATAATTCTGATTAGATAAGTATTGCTCTGTTAAAGACCATACAATATGTGAAAGTCCACTTCCATGTAGCAAAAGAATTGTATGTTTATTCTTATCGATACCTTTGCCTGCATCAGAGGCAAATACATCTTGGTTTTCTACTTGAAATATCAAGTTAATTCCTTGACTTTTTTTCTAAGTTCAAATTTTTGAATTTTTCCTGTTGATGTTTTTGGTAAATCACAAAAAACAACTTTTTTTGGAAGTTTAAATCCTGCTAAAGTTTCTCTACATAAATCTATAATGTCTTTTTCCGATGCTGGTTTATCTTTAATCAATTCAACAAATGCACATGGCGTCTCACCCCATTTTTCATCTGGTTTTGCAACAACTGCTGCTAATGATACTGATGGATGTTTTGCAATAGCATTTTCTATTTCAATTGAAGAAATATTTTCTCCTCCAGAAATAATAATATCTTTAGATCTATCTTGTATCTTTATATATCCATCTGGGTGTGTGACTGCTAAATCTCCTGAATGAAACCAGCCACCAGCCATTGATTTATCGGTTGCTTCTTTATCCTTATAATACCCTTTCATTACAATGTTTCCTCTAATCATTATTTCACCCATAGTTTTTCCATCCTTAGGCACAGGCTTCATTGTTTCAGGATCCATTACAACGGCACCTTCGGTATTAGGGTAACGAACTCCTTGTCTTGCTTTAATTTCATTCTTTTTATCTTTTTCATAATCATTCCATTCTTCATTCCATGCACACTGCAGCATATGTCCGTAAGTTTCAGTTAATCCATATACATGCATAACTTCAAAGCCTAAATTTTCCATCTTTTCAAAGATAATACTAGGAGGTGGTGCACCAGCAGTCAGAACATTAACTTTTCTTTTTAATTTTTTTTGTTCTTTTTCTGGGGCATTAACAATCATGTTTAATACTATTGGAGCTCCCCCAAAATGAGTTACTTCATATTTATCAATTAACTCAAACATTTTTTTTACATCAATATTTCTCAAGCAAATAACTCTTGCATGTAGCATTGCTAGCGTCCAAGGGTAACACCACCCATTACAATGAAACATTGGTACAACACATAAAAAATTTAGCTTGTTGGGCATATCCCATGCAGTTGCACTTCCAGTTGCCATCAAATATGAACCTCTATGATGATAAACTACACCCTTAGGATTTCCTGTGGTTCCAGATGTATATCCTAATGATATTGCCTGCCATTCATCTTTTGGTCTTTTCCATTCATAATTTTCATCGCCTGTACTTAGAAAGCTTTCATATTCTAAGTCACCAATTTTTTTAAAAATACTAGTATCTATATCTTTATCATCTATATCTATTATAGTAATTTTGTTTTTAACATTCTCTAAAGCTTTAGCTATTACTTCATGAAATTGTCTGTCTACAATTAAAACTTTAGCATCACTGTGTTCTAAAATATAGCTTATGGTATTAGGATCTAATCTTGTATTGATTGCATTAATTACTGCACCCACCATAGGAATTGAGTAATGAGCTTCAAAAATTTCTGGTGTATTGAAAGCCATAACAGAAACTGTGTCTCCAGTTTTAATTCCAAGTTTATCTAATGCGCTAGCAAACTTAACACATCTTTTATAAACATCTTCCCATGTATATGATCTACTTTCATAAACAACAGCTTCATATTTTGGATATATATCTTTTGTTCTTTCCAAGAATGTTAATGGAGATAAAGGAACATAGTTAGCCTCATTTTTATCTAAATTTTTATCGTAGTG
>JAOIRP010000032.1 GCA_028221385.1 Candidatus Pelagibacter sp. | reverse complement strand
ACAATACTGAACCAGATGCAACTATGGAAAATAGATCTATACCTTATCCTAGAGGAAAAACATTAGGAGGAAGCTCTTCTATAAATGGTTTACTCTATATAAGGGGGCAAGAACAAGATTATGATATTTGGAGACAATTAGGAAATAGAGGGTGGAGTTGGAACGATGTTTTACCTTACTTTTTAAAAGCTGAAAATCAAGAAAGAGGCAAAAGTGAATTTCATGGAATTAATGGGCCACTTTCTGTATCTGATCAAAGGATTAAACTGCCTATTCTTGATGCGTTTATGAATGCAGCTGAAGAAGTTGGCATTCCAAAAGTAAATGATTTTAATAAGGGTGATAATTTTGGTTGTGGTTATTTTCAAGTAACAGAAAAAAATGGTTTAAGATGTAGTGCTGCTGTTGGCTATCTTAATCCAATTAAAAATAGAAAAAATTTAAAAATAGAAACAAAATGCCATGTTGAAAAAATAAACTTTGAAAATAAAAAAGCAGTAAGTGTTTCATATTGGAAAGATAATCAGTCTTTCACTATAAAAACAAATAAAGAAATTATCTTAAGTGCAGGATCGATAGGCTCAACGCAAATACTTCAAACATCTGGTATTGGTGATGCTAAAAAATTATCACCACTTGGTATTGATATTGTAAAAAATTCAATAGGTGTTGGTAAAAACTTACAAGACCATTTAATGTTTAGACCTGTTTACAAAGTAAACAATATTAAAACTTTAAATAAAAAGATAAATAGTTTGATTGGTAAGTTAATGATTGGAATGGAATATGTATTTTTAAGAAAAGGTCCAATGACAATGGGAGCAAGTCAACTTTGTGGTTTTGCTAAAAGTGACTCATCAAGATCAACACCAAATTTACAATTCCATGTTCAACCAATTAGCACTGATAAATTAGGTGGATCAAATTTACACGATTTTGATGCATTTACCCCAACAGTTGCCAACATCAGACCCACAAGTAAAGGTGAAATTAATATAGTAAGTAAAGATAGTAGAGTTAATCCTAAGATAAAAATGAATTATCTTTCTAGTCCAGATGATAGAAAAGTAGCTGCTGCAGGATTAAGACTAATTAGAAAAATTGTTCTAGAGAGCGATGAATTTAAAAAATATAACCCTGAAGAATTTAGGCCTGGAATTAGTATTCAAGATGACGAGGAGCTAGTAAAAGCTGCTAGTAATTACGCTCAAACTATATTCCATCCTGTTGGGACGTGTAAAATGGGTAATGATGATAATTCAGTTGTTTCAGATGATCTAAAAGTTCATGGTATAGAAAATTTAAGAGTCATTGATGCCTCAGTGATGCCTAACATTACTTCTGGAAATACAAATGCACCAACAATAATGATTGCTGAAAAAGGTGCTGATATGATATTAAACAACTAATGTTTACAGATTTATTCGGTGCTGAACAGTTAGCAATATTAACTCAAATAATCTTCATAGATTTGGTTTTAGCTGGTGATAATGCAATTATAATTGGCATGGTTGCTTCTAAGTTTCCTGTTGAGCAAAGGAAAAAAGTTATTTTTTGGGGAATTGGTGGAGCGGTAATTTTAAGAATTATTCTTACAATGCTAACTGCTTATTTACTTCAAATAACAGGTTTAAGATTAATTGGTGGTATATTGCTGCTTTATATAGTTTACAAATTATATACCGATGTAATTAAAGGCCATGGAGGAGAACAACACATCAAAGTAGATAATTCAAGTTTCATGAGGGCAATATGGACTGTTTTACTAGCAGATTTTACAATGAGCTTAGACAATGTTTTAGGAGTTGCTGGTGCTGCAGGAGATCATTATGTTTTGCTAATTTTTGGCTTAGTGCTTTCAATTATTTTAATGGCAACAGCTGCAAATTTAATTTCTAAATGGATTAATGAATATAAATGGATTGCTTGGATCGGATTGTTTGCTATTTTGATTGTTGCTATTGATTTAATATACACCGACATAAACACACTTTTTCTTTTAAATGTTTAAAAAAATTGATCTTAGAAATAAAACAGCTTTAGTTACAGGGGCTGGAAAAGGCCTTGGAAAAGCATGTGCAATTGCGTTAGCAGAGGCAGGTGCCAAAGTTATTATAGTTAGTAGAACTTTATCTGATTTAATAAAAGTTGAAAAACTAATTAAGAAAACAAAAGGGTCATGTATAAAATTTGAGTGTGATGTTACCGATCTTAATAAATTTAAAAATATTTTGAGTAAGGTAAAAAAATTAGATGTGCTAGTTAATAACGCAGGTAATAATAGGCCAGAACATTTCACAAAAGTTAAAAAAGAAAATATGGAATATTTAGTTGAGTTGAATATGAAAGCTGCATTCAATGTTGCTCAATTATGTGCCCAAAAAATGGTAAAATTAAAAAATAGAAAAAAAATTGGTGGCTCCATCATCAATATGTCCTCTCAACTCGGGAGAGTTGGGGCTCCAATACGAAGTGTCTATAATATGACTAAATTTGGTTTAGAAGGTTTAACAAGAGGCATGGCTCTTGAATTGAGCAATTCAAATATAAGAGTTAACAGTGTTTGCCCTACTTTTGTTGAGACACCAATGGTCAAAGCTTTTTTTAAAAATAAAAAATTTAAAAAAGAGGTATTTGAAAATATTCCTCTTGGAAGAATTGCTCAGGAAAATGACGTTTCAACAGCTGTAGCTTTTTTAGCAGCAGATAGCTCAAATTCTATAACAGGTACATCTTTAATGGTAGATGGTGGGTGGACAGCAAAATAATGACTAAATTTTTAAAAGATATTAATTTAAAAGGTAAATTTGTTTTAATAACAGGTGCAACTAAAGGTATTGGACGATCAACAGCAGTTGCTATGCATCAAGTAGGAGCTTCTATAATTGCTGTTGGTAGAAATAAAAATGAACTTAGTACATTGAAAAAAAAACTAAGAACTAGAATTCAATGTGTTGAATGTGATGTTAGAGATTATCAAAAAATAAGCAAAGTAATCAATAATATAAAAAAGATTGATGTCTTAGTTAATAATGCGGGTACCAACTTACCTGAGCCTTTTTTAAAAGTAAAAAAATCTTCTTTAGAAATGTTACTTGAGATCAATACAAAAGCAGCGTTTAATGTAGCTAAACTCTGTACAGATAAAATGCTAAAACTAAAAAATAGAAAGAGGGTTGGTGGTTCTATAATTCATACCTCTTCAATGTTTGGACTTGTAGGTGGACCTAATAGAACAGTTTATAGTATGACAAAATTTGGTATTGAAGGCTTAACCAAAGGCATGGCTGTGGATTTAGCTAAATATAATATTAGAGTTAATAGTGTTTGCCCAACATTTGTAGCAACACCAAGAGCTAAAAAATATTTAGCTGATAAAAAATTTAATAAATATGCTTTAAGCAATATCCCCCTTGGAAGAATAGCAACAGAAAGTGACGTTGCAACAGCAATTACTTTTTTAAGTTCTGATGCAGCTTCAATGATAACTGGAACAAATATAATCATTGATGGTGGGTGGACAGCAAAATAATGCATAAATTACTTTTTATCTTATTTTTTTTGTTAATTAATCCAGTTTTTGCAATTGAATTTAATGGTAAATTTATTCAAGGTCATTTTATTATAGGTAAAACAAATCCCAATTCGCAAATTTTAATTGATAAAAGAAAAGTAAAAGTTTCAGAAGATGGATATTTTGCTTTTGGAATAGGGAAAGATAGAAAAGTCGATATTGTAATAACTGAAAATGACATAAAAATTGTAAAAAAAATTCAAAAACGTAAATATAATATTCAAAAAATCGATGGATTAGCAAAAAAGAAAGTTACACCTCCTGAAGAATTTTATGCAAGAATTAAAAAAGAAAATAAGTTAATCGGTGATGCTAGAGAAATTCATAGTGATCTGTCCTTTTTTAAAGATAAATTTATTTTACCTGTAGAGGGTGCCATAATTACAGGGGTTTATGGTAGTCAAAGAATTTTAAATGGTATTCCTAAATGGCCTCATTATGGGTTAGATTTTGCTCAAAAAAAAGGAACCCCTATTAAAGCAATGAACAATGGAATAGTTACTCTTGCTGAAAAAGATTTATTTTATACAGGAGCTACATTAATATTTGATCATGGCCATGGTGTTTCTACTCTTTACATGCACATGGATAAAATTTTTGTGAATAAAGGAGATCATGTAAAAAAAGGTGACGTCATAGGAACAGTTGGGTCAAGCGGCAGATCAACAGGTCCACACCTAGATATTAGGCTTAATTGGTTTGGCACTAGACTAGACCCTGCAACTATACTAAATGTAAAAAAATGAAGATAACTTCTTTAGAAAAAACAGCAAATAGAATAGCTAATGCATTTACTAAAAATAAAATAATCGCCCCCCTTCCTTCAAAATATACAAAGAAACTTTTTGAGGCACAAAAACTAAGAATATTAGCTGAAAGTAAAATTAAAGATCCAATTATAGGCTTTAAAGCAGCTGGCACTGGAATACCAGTTATGAAAAAATTGAAAGAAAAAGAACCTTTCTATGCGTCAATTTTTAAAAAAAACCTTTTAAAAAATGGAAAAAAAGTAAAGATTAATAAATATACTTTAGGGATAGAGTTGGAGGTTTGTTACCTTATTAAAAAAAATTTCTTTTTATTAAAAAAACCAATTACCAAAAATAATATTTCCAAATTTATTTCTCATATGGCACCT
>JAOIRP010000034.1 GCA_028221385.1 Candidatus Pelagibacter sp. | reverse complement strand
TTTTTTTAATAAAATTGGAACAACGGTTGAAATTAAAAATGAAAAATTATCAATTAATTTTTGGTCAACATCGGGAATGATGGCGCCATTTTATGAGCTATTAAGGGTAATGACTAGTTGGTTAGTTAAAAGAGGCGTTAAGAGAGATAGTGCACAAAAATATATTACGTCATTATTTTTGGCTTTATCTGAAGATGCAGTTGCAAATTCAAAAAAAGATTTAAAATATTTAGTAAAAGAATCCCAAACACCGAAAGGTTTAAACGAACAAGGGGTAAAAGAACTATCTAAAGCTGGTTTTTATAAAAAATTAGAGAAGACACTGAATAGTATTCATAAAAGATTAGAAAAATAATTTTTTATGATTCAAAATATTTTACAAATCAAAAATTTATCCAAATATTTTGGTGGTTTAGCTGCAGTTTCAAATTGCTCACTAGAAATTCAAAAGGGATCAATTACAGGAATAATAGGACCAAATGGTTCAGGAAAAACCACATTATTTAATTTAATTGCTGGAAATTTAAAGTCTTCTGAGGGAAAAGTTTTTTTTAATAATGAAGATGTAACTGATATTCCATCTTATGAATTATTTTCAAAAGGAATTTTAAGAACCTTTCAGATTGCTCATGAATTTACAAATCTTTCAGTTCTTGAAAATTTAATGATGGTTCCTGCAAATCAGTCAGGAGAAAAATTAATGACTGCATTATTCAAACCTAATTTAGTAAGAACAGAAGAACTTAAAATAAAACAAAAAGCACAAGATGTAGTTGATTTTTTAAATTTGAAACACTTATCAAATGAATTAGCAGGCAATCTTTCAGGGGGACAAAAAAAACTATTAGAACTTGGAAGAACTATGATGGTGGACGCTAAACTAGTTTTACTTGATGAAGTAGGAGCAGGAGTTAACAGAACACTTCTAAAAGATTTGGGAACAGCAATACTAAAATTGAATAAGGAACAAGGTTATACATTTTGTATGATTGAGCATGATATGGACTTTATTAGCAGACTATGTGATCCTGTAATTGTGATGGCGGAGGGGTCAGTTTTATTTAAAGGAACAGCTGAAGAAGCAAAAAAAGATGAAAAAGTAATAGAAAGTTATCTAGGAAGAGGATCAAAGCTAAAGGATAAAAATTAATGGCTTTTTTTGAAGGTATAAAGATGACAGGAGGTTATGGTAGCGGCCCAGATATTATTAATTCTTGTTCGGTAGATGTGAATAGAGGTGAGATTGTTTCAATACTTGGTCCGAATGGTGCCGGAAAATCAACTGCAATGAAAGCTATGTTGGGCCTTTTAAGTTTAAAATCAGGCTCTGTTTTTATTGATGGCAAGGATATCTCGAAGCTTTCACCTCAAGACAGAGTTAAAGAGGGAATTTCTTTTGTACCACAAACAAAAAATGTATTTGCAGGAATGAGTGTTGAGGAAAATTTGGAAATGGGAGCATATTTAAGAGATGATAATTATCAAAATATTATCGAGGAGATTTATGAATTATTCCCAATTTTAAGAGAAAAAAAAAGTCAGTTAGTAGGTGAGCTATCTGGTGGACAAAGACAACAAGTAGCACTTGGTAGAGCTTTAATGATTAAACCATCAGTATTAATGTTAGATGAGCCTACTGCTGGTGTCTCCCCAATAGTAATGGACGAACTATTTGATCACATAATTAAAGTAAAAAGAACCAATGTTGCTATCTTAATGGTAGAGCAAAATGCCAAACAAGCTCTCAACATATCTGATAGAGGCTATGTTTTAGTTACAGGTGAAAATAGATATTCAGGAACGGGAAAAGAGCTGTTAAATAACACAAGAGTAAGAAGCTCTTTCTTAGGAGGGTAATATGGATTTTCTAAATGCGATTATATTATTATTAAATTATATTTTTGTTCCAGCTCTTGCTTATGGTTCACAATTAGCTTTAGGTGCAATTTTTGTAACTTTAATTTATGGAATTTTGAGGTTTGCAAACTTTGCTACTGGAGACATGATGGCTTTTGGAACTATGATTACCATTTTATTTACTTGGTATTTTCAATCACTTGATATCTCTTTAGGTATTCTGCCAACAGCATTAATAGCAATACCTTTTGCGATAATCTTTAGTATTGCTTATATGCTTTTGATTGATAAATTTATATTTAGATATTACCGAGTTCAAAAAAGCCCTCCAGTTCAACTTGCAATGGTTAGTATTGGTGTAATGTTTGTAACACAAGCTGTAGTTAGAATAATAATTGGTCCATCAGATAGAAGATTTTTTGATGGGGAAAAATTTATTATTAAAGCAGGCGAATTTAAAGAAATGACTGGACTAAACGAAGGCTTAGCAATTAAATCTAGTCAAGTACTGACAGTATTTATAACTATTGTTGTAGTTTCAATTTTATTTTGGTTTTTAAACAAAACTAAAACTGGAAAAAGTATGAGAGCCTATTCAGACAATGAAGATTTGGCACTATTGTCGGGAATTGACCCTAAAAGAGTAGTTATGATTACTTGGGTTATTGCAGGTATTTTGGCTACTATTGGTGGCGCATTGTATGGTTTAGATAAAAGTTTCAAGCCGTTTACTTATTTTAATAATATGCTTCCAATTTTTGCAGCCGCAATTGTGGGTGGAATAGGAAATCCATTTGGAGCATTTCTTGGAGGTTATGTAATAGCTTTTTCTGAAATATTTTTAACATATGCATACAAGAAATTTTTAATGTATGTTTTACCAGAAAGCATGGAACCAGAAACATTAGTACAATTATTATCAACAGATTATAAATTTGCTGTTTCATTTTCTATATTGGTAATTGTCTTACTTTATAGACCTAATGGTATATTTAAAGGAAAGGTATTGTGAGAAAAAATCTAAATGTAATTGCTGCATACACAATAATGTTGGGGTTAATTATTCTTGTTGGAATATTTCAGTCATGGAATGTTGCTTTATCAATTTTTAATATGTGTTTAATTTCTGCAGTAATGACAATGGGTGCAAATATTCAGTGGGGTTACGCAGGGTTGATTAATTTTGGATTAATGGGGTATGCTGCTTTAGGAGGTTTGGCTGCCGTCTTGATCTCTGTTGATCCTGTTCAGGAGGCTTGGGTTGCTGGTGGATTTAACATTATAATGTGCATATGGCTAATTGTGGTGATGATCTTAGCTATAAGATTTGTATTAAAAAACTTTAAAAAATCAAAAATAAGAACTTATGGTATAGCTGCAATTATTGTATCTGGAATTGTAATTTTAAGAATTACATCAGAACCAAGTATCGAAGCTATTGAAGCAGTAAATCCTGCAACAACAGGCTTTCTAGGTGGACTAGGATTGCCAATAGTATTTTCTTGGATTGTGGGTGCTTTTTTTGCAGCAGGACTTGCTTTTATTGTTGGAAAAATTGCGCTTGGACTTCGTGCTGATTATTTAGCAATTGCTACACTTCTAATTTCTGAAATTGTTATAGCCATTATTAAGCATGAAGACTGGTTAACTAGGGGAGTAAAAAATGTAATTGGCCTTAAAAGACCAGTGCCATATGAAATAGAGCTACAGACAAAAGAATGGTTTATTAATCTAGTTGCTAAATTTAATTCAAGCAAACTCGATTTAATTTCAACTGTTACAGACAAGCAGGCTGCACTTAACCAATTAGTAATTGAAGGATCTTCTGTGTTTGTAAAACTTTGTTATTCAGGATTATTTTTAGTTGTAGTTATTGTTCTACTAATAATAACTCAAAAAGCTCTTTATTCACCCTGGGGAAGAATGATGAGAGCAATTAGAGATAATGAAGAAGCAGCAAATGCGATGGGTAAAAATGTAGTAAAACAACATTTGTTAATTTTTATTTTAGGTTCAGCTATAGTTGGTATAGCAGGTGCAATGTTAGTTACTCAAGATGGTTTATTTACTCCAGGAAGCTATAGACCAATGAGATATACCTTTTTAATTTGGGTGATGGTAATAGTTGGAGGTAGTGGAAATAATTTTGGTGCAATATTAGGTGGATTTGCAGTTTGGTTTCTATGGATAGAGGCTGCACCTATAGCCTTATTCCTAATAAATTTATCAACAGCAGGATTACCAGAAACACACGAACTAAAAATACATTTAGTAGAAAGTATTCCTTACTTTAGGTATTTAATGATGGGAATAGGACTATTATTAATAATGAGATACAGACCAAAAGGTATACTCCCTGAAAAAATTGAAATAAAGTAACCATATTATGAAATATATTATTTTGGGCGCTGCAGTAGCATGGGCCATGTATATCGGCGATAAATATTTTTTTTAATGAATAAAAATTTATGGTTGCTGATTTTAAGTCAGGTCTTTGCTTTCACAGCAGCACCCGTAACAGTTTTTTTAAGTGGAATAATTGGGTCTCAATTTAGTCCAGTAAAATCATTAGCAACTCTACCGATGGCTTTGTCCATTGTAGGTATAGCTATTTTTGCCATTTTTGCAGCAAAGGTCATGAGTGTAATTGGACGTAGAGCAGGCTTTATACTTGCTTCTGTAGTAAGCTCCTTGTCATCATTACTAGCCGCTTACTCAATAATTAATGAAAGTTTTATTTTTTTTAATTTTTCATGTTTT
>JAOIRP010000031.1 GCA_028221385.1 Candidatus Pelagibacter sp. | reverse complement strand
ATATTTAGAAAATCTAGATACTTTTACAATAAATTTATTTTTTAATAATTGCTCAAATTTCGAGGGAATTTTAAACCTCAAATTTCTATTTTTTATTATTACTTTTTGTATTTTTTTTTGTTGAATATTTTGACTTAGTGATTGTTTGACTATTTCTACTTCTGGTAATTCTGGCATTTGGTACTATATTATCAATAAATAATATATTTAATATGCAACAATATCTCCAAAATAAAAAAGGTCTTGTTCAAAACGTCTTTGATAATGTCTATGATAAATATGACTTAATGAATGACTTCATGTCTTTAGGTGTTCATAGGATATGGAAAAGGGATTTAATGAGCTTAATGAATCCCTCTAAGGATAAAGTTTTAATTGATGTTGCGTGTGGTACGGGAGATCTAGGTAAACTTTTTCTTGATGTAACGAATATAGATAACAAAGTTTTTTGTGTTGACCCAAACAGAGGAATGGTCAGTAAAGGAAAGGCCAAATTAAGTGGATATAAAAATATTAAATGGGTAATCGCTCCTGCAGAAAAATTACCAATTAAAGATAATTCATGTGACTACTATACAATTAGTTTTGGATTACGTAATACCAAGAATTTAAATTCAGCTATCTCTGAGGCATATCGCGTGCTCAAACCAGGTGGGCGGTATCTCTGCCTTGAATTTTCAAAAATTCAAAATTCTAATCTTGAATTTATATATAAAAATTATTCAAAAATTATTCCTTTAATTGGAAAAGCCATTGTGGGTAAAAAAGAACCTTATGAATATTTAGTTAAAAGTATAGAAAATTTCATTAATCAAGAAGAACTTATTGAGTTAATGAAAAAAAATAAATTTGAGAACTGCACTTATAAAAATTTATCTGGTGGTATTGTGGCAATTCACTCTGGTTGGAAAATTTAATGATTAAGAAACTTTTTATATTATTTAAGTTAGGTAGAAAATTGGCAAAGTCAGATGTTTTGAATATTGTATCTAAATTTAAAACACCGCCACTGGCTGTAAAAATTTTTTTTAAAATTCTATCCTTTTCTTTTTCTAGTTCACAAAAGTTAAATTATAATGTGAGTGAAGGGGAGCGGCTTTCCAAATCACTTCAATCTATGGGAACAACTTTTATAAAATTAGGTCAATTTTTAGTTACTAGACCAGATATAATTGGTGATGAGCTTGCTAAACAATTAGAAGGTTTACAGGACAGGCTTCCAGCATTTTCTTTGTCTGAAACAAAAAAAATTATAAATAAAGACTTGGGAGATGAAACATACAATTCAATAATAGACTTAAGTGAACCTGTGGCCGCAGCGTCCATAGCTCAAGTCCATAAAGCCAAAATTAATGACAATGGCACAATTAAAGATGTAGCCATTAAAATTTTACGGCCAAATATAAAAAAAATATTTAATGAAGAAATTGATGCTTTAATGCTTTTTGCCTTTATAGTTGAGTCATTTATAAAAAAAACAAAAAGATTAAAATTAGTTGAAGTTGTTTTTCTTCTTAAAGAAATCACTAATTTAGAAATGGATTTAAGATTCGAGGCTGCAGCAGCAAATGAATATGCTGAAAATACTAAAAACGATGTTGGTTTTAAGGTTCCTCAAATTTATTGGAATTTTACAAGTGAAAATGTAATGACACTAGATTGGGTTGATGGTGTTTCAATTCGCGAAACGGAAACTTTACAAAAAAGAAATATTGACACCAAACAAATTGCTTCAGATATTATACAACATTTTCTTAGACATGCTGTTAGAGATGGTTTTTTTCATGCAGACATGCATCAAGGAAATATATTTATTGATGATAATGGACAAATTGTGCCTATAGATTTTGGCATTATGGGAAGATTAGATAATTTAAGTAAAAGATTTTTAGCTGAAATTCTTTTTGGTTTTATTCAAAGAGATTATAAAAAAGTAGCTGAAGTGCATTTAGTAGCAGGTTTGGTTCCAAAAAATGTGCCTGTAGATGATCTCGCTCAAGCACTAAGATCAATTGGAGAGCCTATTTTTGGACAATCTGTAAAAGATATATCTGGTGGCAAATTATTAAAACAACTTTTTGATGTAACTGAAAAATTCAATATGCAAACTCAACCTCAGTTACTAATGTTACAAAAAACAATGGTAGTTGTTGAGGGCGTTGCTAGAAAATTAAATCCAAATACTAATATATGGGAGACTTCAAAACCAGTGTTGGAAAACTGGCTTAAAGAAACTAAGGACCCTATTAATACTTTAAGTGAAGGTTTAAAAAGCACCACAGAAGTCATTAAAAGATTGCCTGATTTTCCAGAAATTATGGACAAAGCTAACCAAGCTCTAACATTTTTGGCAAGTGGTCAAATACCTCAAAATTCAAACTCCTACACAGCTTTAAATGAAAAAAAATCTGAAATGATAGCCTTTAGAAATCAGTCTATTGTTGGTTTATTATTGCTTGTAATTTTTGGTCTATTAGTATTTTAATTTGTTCAATGAATAATTTATCAGATAAAAAAATTTTACTTATAATATGTGGTGGTATATCTGCATATAAAAGCTTAGATCTAATTAGATTACTTAATAAACAAGGTGCAAAAATTAAAACTATTCTTACAAAAAGTGCTAAAGAATTTGTAACTGATTTATCTGTCACCTCTCTTTCCCAAGGAAAAGTTTATGATGATTTATTTGATGCAAAGAATGAAGCTGAAATGGACCATATATCTCTTTCTCGATGGGCTGATATTATTCTAGTGGTACCCGCAACAGCAAATACTATTTCAAAATTAAGTGCCGGCACTTCGGATGATTTGGCCTCAACAGTTATACTAGCGTCTGATAAAGATATCTTTCTAGCACCAGCTATGAACGTAAGAATGTGGGAACATGCAGCAACACAAGAAAATATTAATAAATTAAAATCTTACGGATATAAAATTATTGGACCCGAGATTGGAGATATGGCTTGTGGCGAATATGGTGAAGGAAAGATGACAGAGCCAAACAATATTCTAGAAATAGTCAAAAATTATTTTGAAAATATAAATAAAAATCAAAAACTTAAAGCACTAGTAACTGCTGGACCAACAAATGAATATATTGATCCCGTACGATTTATAACAAATAAATCCTCTGGAAAACAAGGATACGCTATTGCTAAATCTTTAGTAAAAAGAGGATTTCAAACAACTTTAATTTCTGGTCCTACCAATTTAGAAATAGATGATAATATAAAATTAATAAAAGTTGAAACTGCTGATCAAATGTTAAAAGCTACTAAGGAAAACCTTCCAACTGATGTTGCAATTTTTACAGCCGCGGTAGCTGATTTTAAAGTTAAAGAAAAAAGTGATACCAAAATAAAAAAACAAGAAACTTTAAATTTAAAACTAGAAAAAAATATTGATATTTTGAATTACGTATCAAAACATAATTCCCTTAGACCAAAATTAGTTATTGGTTTTGCAGCTGAGACAGACAATATTCAAATGAATGCACAAAAAAAATTAGATGAAAAAAATTGTGATTGGATTATTGCAAACGATGTATCAAATAAATCAATTGGATTTGAATCAATGTTAAATGAAGTTTCAATTTTTTATAAGGATAAAAAAAGACAAGATGAAAAACTTTCAATGAAAAAAAAATCAGAAATTTCTGACGAAATAGTAGAAAGAATTATCAAACAATTTAATTAAAATTCAGTGGTCAAAGTATTAGTTAAAAAATTAGCACCAGAAGTACAACTACCAAATTATAAAACATCTGGGGCTTCTGGAGTCGATCTAATGGCGTTTATTAACGAACCAATTAAATTACTTCCAAACAACTCTTGTTTAGTGCCTACCGGTTTATCTGTTGCATTTTCTGAAAAATATGAACTACAAATACGTCCAAGATCAGGACTAGCCGCAAAAAGCCATATTACAGTTCTTAATACACCAGGAACTATTGATAGTGATTATAGAGGAGAAATTAAAGTCATTCTTTACAATCATGGCAAACAAGAGTTTTTGATAAATAATAAGGATAGGATTGCTCAAATGATTTTAGTTCCTGTCATAAAGATGGAATTGGAAGAAACAGATAATTTACCAAATACTGTTCGTGGAGAAGGTGGATTTGGTTCTACAGGTAAATGAAAAACCAAATAAGTAAGAGCTTAATTGAGAGATTTTCTAGACAAATAATTTTGAAAAATATTGGAATTATAGGTCAAAAAAAAATTTTTTCTTCACGTGTTTTGGTTGTTGGGGTAGGTGGTCTTGGATCTCCAGTCGCAGAATTTCTTACAAGGGCAGGTGTCGGATCGATTGGTCTTATTGATAATGATGTAGTCGGTCTTTCTAATTTACATAGACAAAGTCTATTTAACACATCTGATATTGGAAAGTCAAAAGTCAAAATTGCAAAAGAAAAGATTAAAAAGATAAATTCTAATACAAATGTAAAAATTTATAACATCAGATTGAATAAACTAAATTTTAAAAAAATTATTAATGACTATGATTATATTGTTGATGGATCAGATAATTTTAAAACAAAATTTTTAATAAACGATTTTTGCTTAAAACATAGAAAAATTCTTATAAGTGCTGGTATTAGTAAATTTGATGGTCATGTCTTTACTTTTGATTTTAAGAAAAAAAACCTACCTTGTCTAAGATGTTTTTATCAAGAAAAAGAAATCTCTGATGATATATTAAATTGTGAATCAGAGGGCATACTTGGTACAGTTGCTGGAATT
>JAOIRP010000030.1 GCA_028221385.1 Candidatus Pelagibacter sp. | reverse complement strand
GTGTAAAATTTAAAGACCATCCAGATTTAAGAAGAATATTAACTGATTATGGTTTTGAAGGACATCCTTTAAGAAAAGATTTTCCTCTAACTGGTCATGTTGAAAGTAGATACAGTGAAGATCAAAAAAAAGTTGTTAATGAGCCAGTAAAGCTGGAACAAAACTATAGAAATTTCGACTACGAAAGTCCATGGAAAGGTACTGAATATATAAAAAAACAAACTGAAAAAAATGACAAAAAAAATTAAAACATTAAACCTTAATTTTGGTCCTCAACATCCAGCAGCTCATGGTGTTCTTAGACTTATTTTAGAACTAGATGGAGAAGTTGTTGAAAAAGCAGATCCTCATATAGGATTATTACATAGAGGTACTGAAAAATTAATTGAAAATAAGACCTATATGCAAGCTGTTCCTTATTTTGACAGACTTGATTATGTAGCACCAATGAATCAAGAGCATGCATTCGCACTTGCTATAGAAAAAGTTTTAGAAATCGAGGTCCCTATTAGAGCCCAATTTATAAGAGTGATGTTTTGTGAAATAGGAAGAATTTTAAGTCATATATTGAATGTAACAACACAAGCACTTGATGTTGGCGCCTTAACACCATCTCTTTGGGGATTTGAAGAGCGTGAAACCTTAATGACATTTTATGAGAGAGTATCTGGATCAAGATTACATGCAAATTATTTTAGAGCTGGTGGGGTGCACCAAGATTTACCAAGAGGTTTAGCAGAAGATATTTTAAAATTTTGTGAATCGTTTCCTAAAATAATTGATGACTTAGAAACGTTGTTAACTGATAATAGAATTTTTAAACAAAGAAATGTTGATATTGGTATTGTTAGTAAAGAAGATGCATTAGACTATTCTTTTAGTGGTGTGATGATGAGAGGCTCAGGTGTTCCATGGGATTTAAGAAAATCACAACCATATGATTGCTATGAACAATTAGATTTTAAAATACCTGTTGGAAAAAACGGTGACTGTTACGACAGATATTTATGCCGTATTGAAGAAATGAGAGAGAGCGTTGTAATAATAAAACAATGTTTAGCCAAAATGACCAAAGGACCTATAAAATCATTAGATGGAAAAATTAGCCCACCTTCAAAAAAAGATATTAAACAATCGATGGAATCGTTAATACACCATTTTAAATTGTTCACAGAAGGATACCGTGTAAACAAGGATGAAATTTATACAGCTGTTGAAGCACCAAAAGGTGAATTTGGTGTATACTTAATCTCTGATGGGACTAGTAAACCCTATAAATGTAAAATTAGAGCCCCAGGTTTTTCTCATTTACAAGCTATGGATTATCTTATTAAAGGACATATGTTAGCTGATGTTCCAGCAGTACTTGGCTCTTTAGATATAGTTTTTGGTGAGGTAGAGAGCCTATGTAAGTTCTTCTATGTCCTCTAATTTCTGCTTCATCACGCATTCCACCAACAGAAACTCTTACAAATTCTCTATTTGTTGCTTTTGCAATTGATTTTCCTAATGATGTTTTTCCTACTCCTGGTGGGCCAACTAAGCATAAAATAGGACCTTTGATTTTTTCCATTCTTTTTTGAACAGCTAAGAATTCTATAATTCTTTCTTTAACTTTTTCCAAACCAAAGTGATCAGCTTCTAAAACTGATAGAGCTTTTGATAAATCGATATCAACTTCACTTTTTTTATACCAAGGAAGATCAGTCATCCAATCAAGATAATTTCTTATTACAGTAGCTTCTGCTGACATTGGGCTCATATTTTTTAATTTTTTGAGCTCTGTCATACATTTTTTTTCTACATCTTTCGGCATTTTTGCTTTTAAAATTGATTTATTTAAACTTGAAGTCTCATCTTTTCCTTCTTCAATTTCACCTAATTCTTTCTGTATGGCTTTTAGCTGTTCATTTAAATAATACTCTCTCTGAGTTTTTTCCATTTGAGTTTTAACTCTTCCTCTAATTTTTTTCTCAACACCAATAATACTTGTTTCATTTTCCATTATTTTAATGATTGCGTTAAGTCTCTTTTTTACATCTAAGGTTTCAAAGATTTGTTGTTTTTCAGAAATTGTTGCCGTTATATGTGAAGCAACATTATCTGCTATTTGTGAAGCATCTTTCAATTGTTTTATTGAGTTTATTGTTTCACTTGAAATTTTTTTATTGATAGAAGTAAGTTTTTCTAATCTTCTTATAGCTGTCATTGCTAATGGAACTAAGTCTTCTTCAGAATTAGTATCTTGAACATGGGCATATTCGCATGTAATAAATTTATTATCATCACTAAAACCTAATATTTTTATTCTTTTACTTCCTTCAACCAATACTTTTACTGTTCCATCAGGTAATTTTAATAACTGTAAGATGTTACACTCACAACCATACATAAATACATCAGTTTTTTTGGGATCATCTATTTCAGAATTTTTTTGGGTAACTAAAGCTATTTTTTTTTCTTTTTTCATTACCTCATTCAAAGCAGCTATTGATTTGTCTCTTCCAACAAATAAGGGGATTACCATGCTTGGAAAAACTACAATGTCTCTTAAGGGTAAAAGTGGTGATGATATTTTAATATCCATTTTTTAAATATGGATATTAAATTAAATATTGCAATAGCTATTTTTTACTTATTAACGGTAACTTTTTAGGCTGCAGACGTTTTATCGTTCTTTATCTTATTGTTTTTTGAATGAACAATGACAGGTTGCGATTGACCTTTAGCCGCACCTGAATCAACAATTACTTCTTCAACATTATCTTGGCTAGGTAAATCGTACATCGTTTTTAATAAAATATTTTCTAGAATTGATCTTAAACCTCTAGCACCTGTTTTCTTTTTGATTGCTTTAAGAGCAATTTCTTTAACAGCTGTATCTTTAAAGCTTAATTTTGCTCCATCTAATTTAAATAATTCCTGATATTGTTTTATTAAAGAGTTTTTTGGTTCCTGCAAAATCTTGATTAAAGATTTTTCATCAAGATCTTCAAGTGTTGCTATCATTGGTAACCTTCCAATAAATTCAGGTATCAACCCATACTTTAATAAATCCTCTGGCTCTAAATCTTTCATCCATTCACCAGTCTGTTTCTCTTCATTGTTTTTTACATCTGCTCCAAACCCAATAGATGTGCCTTTGTCTCTTTGAGATATAATCTTATCTAGACCGGCAAATGCTCCTCCACATATAAATAAAATATTTGTTGTGTCCACTTGTAAAAATTCTTGTTGGGGGTGCTTTCTTCCTCCTTGAGGTGGAACACTAGCAACAGTTCCCTCCATGATCTTTAGTAATGCCTGCTGAACACCTTCACCCGATACATCTCTTGTAATTGAGGGGTTTTCAGATTTTCTACTAATTTTATCTACTTCATCAATGTAAACAATTCCTCTTTGTGCTTTTTCTACATTATAATCTGCAGCTTGTAATAGTTTCAAAATAATATTTTCTACATCTTCACCTACATAACCTGCTTCAGTTAATGTGGTTGCATCTGCCATAGTAAATGGAACATCAAGAATTCTAGCCAATGTTTGGGCGAGTAAAGTTTTACCACAACCGGTAGGCCCAACTAATAAAATATTAGATTTAGAAAGCTCAACTGTTTTACTAGTTTTATTTTCATAATTTAATCTTTTGTAATGATTATGAACAGCAACAGATAAAACTTTTTTTGCGTGTTGTTGCCCTATTACGTAATCATCCAATACTGTACAAATTTCTTTTGGAGAAGGTAAGCCATCTTGATGTTTTACAAGCGTGTCCTTATTTTCTTCTTTAATAATATCCATACAAAGTTCAACACATTCATCACAAATAAAAACAGTTGGCCCTGCAATTAGTTTTCTAACTTCGTGTTGACTTTTTCCACAGAAAGAACAGTAAAGAATATTTTTGTTATTTGTAGTCATAATTTTTAAAACGAATCGATCTGATTACTTTAATATAGATGACTCCTACTAATCAAGTGTAGGTTTAATATGTATCAATATATTGTGTATTAAGGTCTTTTTTCTACCACTTCGTCAATCAATCCAAATTCCTTGGCTGACTCTGGTGTCATAAAATTATCTCTTTCAAGAGCTTTTTTGATATCTTCTACAGATTTACCTGTGTGTTTAGAATAAATTTCATTAAGTCTTTTTTTTAAAGCTAACACTTCATTGGCATGAATTTCAATATCAGTTGCTTGACCTTGAAAGCCCGCAGAGGGTTGATGAACCATTATTCTTGAGTTTGGCAATGAGTATCTTTTCCCTTTTTTTCCTGCAGCAAGCAGAAATGATCCCATAGAGGCCGCTTGTCCAATA
This sequence comes from Candidatus Pelagibacter sp., assembly GCA_028221385.1. The sequence goes on along the minus strand of JAOIRP010000030.1, from coordinate 635 downwards.
CATAATGTAGATACATCTGGCTTGATGTATTGCATGGTATCATAAATCCCAAGACCAGCTGTTACTAATCCACCCGGACTATTAATATAAAGATAAATTTCTTTTTTTGGATCCTCTGACTCTAAAAATAAAAGCTGCGCCGTAACTAGAGATGCAACATTATCATTAATTGGACCTACTAAAAAAATTATACGTTCTTTTAAAAGTCTTGAATAAATATCATATGCTCTTTCACCCTTATTTGATTGTTCAACAACCATAGGGACTAAATTATTCATATGTTCAGAGAATTTATTTGTCATAAAGTGATTCTCTTTACTTATACAACTTGTGATTACTTTTTGCTAACTTTTTTTACTTTAGAAGTTGTTTTTTTAACTTTTGTTACCTTTGATTTTGTTGGGGCTTTTGTCTTTACTTCTTTTTTTTCTGAATGATCATGGTCATGATCATGTTTTTGAGTTTCTTTTAATATTTTTTCTGCCTCTTCTTTGCTTATTTCTTTTTTATTTGGTTTTGCTTTTTTCTTAATTTCTTCAATAATTTTTTCTTCATAAACAGTACCTTTTAAACTTGCTAGTGCTGATGGATTTTTTTGATAAAACTCCATAACCATTTTTTCTTGTCCCGGCATC
>JAOIRP010000003.1 GCA_028221385.1 Candidatus Pelagibacter sp. | reverse complement strand
TAGCATGAAAAGAGAAGACAATTTGACGATTGCCTTTAATTCATAAATACCTATTCTATCTTAATGGAATCATTAAAAAATTGGATGGTTGATGCAGCAAATATTTTATTTGATGATAGCAAAAACGATTTAAGGTCATTACCAAGGTCTGTAAGATTACAAATTCTATTAGTTTTGAGTTTTGTTTGGACAACTGTTTTTAGTTTATATGTTTTTTCTTATACAACTTTTGCTTTTGGTTGGGCTGGTCTCTATATTGCACACGTCGGGCTTATTTTTGCAGTTTATATGACATTCAAACATTTTCATAAAGCTGAGGCACAATCTAGTAGTGTTTTCCAAACCAAAAATTTTGATCCATTTAAAATAATGGTTATAGTTTTTGTTGTAGTATTTATTTTTGTATTTTCTAAAGGTATTGAGGTTTTAACAAGTCCTAACCCTAGCTCTTATTCAATCCCATATGATGGTCCATCAAAATCTGTGTTTGAAAAATGGCTACCATTTAGTAAAGATAAGTAATGGAAAAAATAGCAAAAACTTTACAGCTAGCATTAATGTGTATTATTTTAGTAAGTACAGTAATTGCTGTTGGAATAGAAATTAAAAATATGTTTCTAAATCAATCTGTAATGTTGGCAGATTTACTTTTAATGTTTCTTTACCTTGAGGTGCTAGCAATGGTTCGTGTTTTTTGGAGTCAACAATCAATCAGTATAACATTACCTCTTTTAATTGCGATAACTGCTCTAGCGAGATTTATTATATTGCAAGGAAAAGAAATGGATCCATCAGCATTAGTTTACGAGGCTGTAGCTATAGTTCTAATTGCATCTGCAATAGTGATCCTTAGATTAAGACATAGTGATAAATTAGGCTTAAAGAAAAGAAAATCTAAATAGTTTAAAATGATATTTGAAGCTTCAAGGGCTAAAGCCGTTGATCAACTAAATAATTTTATTGAACAAAATCTTACAGATTATTCAAAACTAAGAAATTTTGATTTTGGACCTGATAACAGATCAAATATTTCTTGTTTATCTCCATATATAACCCATGGGGTAATCAATGAGTTAGAAGTAATTGATAAATCTCTCAATATGTTTTCTTTTTCTAAAAATGAAAAATTTATTCAAGAGGTTTTATGGCGTGTTTATTGGAAAGGGTGGCTAGAATTAAGGCCCAATGTTTGGTCAGATTACTTACAAGAACTAGAAAAAGTTAGAAATGAATTTAAAGATAATCAAAATTATAAAGAGGCTATTGAAGGTAAAACAAATATAGAATGCTTTAATCAATGGGTAATTGAGCTTAAAGAAAATAACTATCTCCATAACCATACAAGAATGTGGTTTGCTAGTATTTGGATTTTTACACTAGGATTACCGTGGCAATTAGGTGCTGAATTTTTTATGCAACATCTTTATGATGGTGACCCTGCATCAAACACTCTTGGTTGGAGGTGGGTTGCTGGTGTTCAAACTCAAGGTAAACATTATTTGGCTACTGAATGGAATATAAATAAATTTACTAATAATAGATTTAAAAACATAAAACTTAATGAAAATGCTCAACCAATATTCAGTGATAAAACTTACTCTATTAATAAAAAAGATTTTTTAAATTCTGAAATTTTAGAGGATAAAACTTTATTAATATTTGAAAATAATATGACTTTCGAATTTTCTGATTTTAAAGAACACAAATTTAAAAAAATTTTGCTAGTTTTAAATGATACAAATAGAACTATCAAATTAAGTGAAAAAGTGTTGAAATTTAAGGTTAATCTTTTAGAGGATCAAAAAATAAGGTTAGATGAAAAATCAATTAATTGTGAAATTATTAATATTAATGATTTAAAAAATATTACAGAAGAAGTTTATGCCCTTTACCCAACTGTTGGTGAAAATTTAGATTTTATTCAAAATAATCAATTAAAGAATATTAAATTTTTATATAGAAAGTTAGATCAGTTTTCTTGGCAATATTGTAATAAAGGTTTTTTTAATTTTAAAAATTATATTCCAAAAATTATTACTAATTTTAGTTAAAACCAACGTATCATTCCAATTATACCAGCAGTTGCATAAAAAAATTGTAATACAAGTATTCCCTTATGGCTTCCTCTATAGGCCCAGATACCAATTAAAATAGCTGATAATAATAACAAACAAAATCCCAAAAACTCTATTCCAATATTTAAGGCTACAAATAAGGAATATAAAATTGCTGTAACTACCCCTGCCCATTCAAAAAATTTATTATTCATTTTATAATTTTTTTATTTGTTTAAAATTTTTATCAAAATTTATCTTTTTTAAATAATTCAAAAATCTTTTTTTATTTTTAGGCCATTCTTTATCTAAAATAGAGAACCAGGCTGAATCTCTGCTTCTACCCTTAAAAATAAACATCTGTCTAAACACACCTTCAAATCTAAAACCCAATCTTAGAGCTGCTTTTTTTGAGGATGAATTTAAATTATTACATTTCCACTCATATCTTCTGTTCCCCAAAACTTCAAAGGCATTTTTCATCATCAAATACATCGTTTCAGTTCCTTCAACTGAATTTTGAAGAAGTAGAGAATAATTAATGTGCCCAACTTCAATTGAACCATGATCTGGTTCAATCCTTAGATAGCTCGCCATTCCACAATATTTTTTGTGTCTTTTAGAATAAATTGAATAAAAAAAAGGATCCTTGTTTAAACAAAATGATTTCATCCAATTTCTAAACTTTAAATAAGTTTTAAATGGCCCATAAGGCAAGTACGTCCAAATTATATTCTTTTTATCTTTTGAATATTCTGTATATAAGCCTTTTGAATGTTTGCTAACATTTAAAGGTTCAAGAATTGTATAATTTCCAACTAATTTTTTCTTTAATGGTAACTTTGCTTTTTTAAATTTTACCTTAGGGCCTAGTTTTGATTTATTCATAATATTTTTTTAAAATTTTTATAAAGAATCTTAGAATAATTATTCATATCAGTCATATTATTTTTGGCAGCTTTATCAAATTTTTCTAATGCTCCATCTCCTAATTGGTCTTCAAGTGCTTTTTTATATTCGGGCACGCATCCCCATTCATTTACTGTGGTTTCTTTAATTTCAATATGAAATTGAATTGCATATGCATGATTTTGGTATTTAAAAATTTGATATTTGGTAACAGGAGATGATGCTAGTAAAGTTACATCCTTATTATTTTCTATTCCTTGCACTTCATAAGAATGCCACTGTAAACTTTTAATTTGCCCTGGAAATTTTGAAAATAAGATGTCTTGATTTTTTTCTTTAGTAAAATTGATATCCATAATCCCAATTTCTGCTGGATTTGATTTAACTACCTTGCCACCTATTACCTCACCTAGTAATTGACACCCAAGACAAAAACCTAAATAAGGTTTTTTTAAATTAACAACAAATTCTTTAATTGCTTTTTTTTCTTCAATTAGCCATGGGTATTCTTGTTCCATAAAAGTATCCATTGGACCACCCATACAAAACATTCCATCAAATTTACTTAGATCGCTTGGAATTTTTTCACCTTCATCTAGTTCTATGGTAGTTAATTTAAAGCCATCAGCTAACATTAAATCTTTGATATAGCCTGGGTCTTCAATTTTGATATGTTGTAAAACTATTATATTCATTCCTTAACCGATCAAATAGAAGACTAGAAGATATCTACTTACTTTTCCAATTGCTACTAAAATAATAAAATCTAAAAACCTAACTCTCAATAAACCTGCAACTAAAGTTAGTGGGTCGCCTAAAATAGGAACCCAAGTAAATAATAACGACCATCTACCAAACTTATTAAACCACTTTGATGATCTTTCTATTTGTGTTTCTTTAAATGGAAACCATTTTTTTATAGTAAGATTTCTTGAATAAAATCCTAAAACCCAATTAACAACTGAACCTAAGACATTCCCAAAGCTTGCAACAATTAACAATAATACATTATCATAATTTGATGTTTTAATTAACCCTGCTAACGTAAGCTCAGATGAAAAAGGTAAAATGGTTGCAGCTAAAAAGGATATAAAAAATAAAGATAAATAAATCACTTCGAACACTTTTTAGAACAATACTTTACCTTGTGCCAATTTAGCTTCCATTTTTTGCGCCAGACGAAAGGTCTTTTACAAACTGGACAAACCTTTGAGGGTAAATTTTCTTTTTTCACTAAATTGTATTTTTTTTAATGAATTTATCCGCTTCAGACAAAATCATTTTTTTTCTTTCATCTTTCATTTTATCAAAAATTCGAACCATCATAGATAGCCTTGGATTCTTTAAAAAAAATTGTCTATTTCGATCAATGAATCTCCAGTAAAGGCCATCCATTGTGTTACACCACTCCCCTTTTTTAAAATCCATCATTTTCATGAAATAAGCAGAACCACAGATGTATGGTTTAGTTGCAAAAATTCCTCCATCACTAAATAAACCCATACCATAAACATTAGGTACCATCACCCAGTCAGATGAATCTACAAACATTTCCATAAACCATTTATAAACAATCGCAGGCTTAATCTCACAAAGATTCATAATGTTTGATAAAATCATTAATCTTTCAATGTGATGAGACCAACCATGATCAACGGCGTTTTTAATTGCATAATCCAATGGGGGTAAACCTGTTGTGCCTTCATACCAAGACCTTTTCATTTTTTTTTCATGTTTAAAAAAATTTTTTGTTTCCATCTCATCAGAGTAACCTTGATAAATTCCACGCATAAACTCTCTCCAACCTATTACCTGACGAATATAACCTTCAAGAGAATTCATTCTGATTTTATGTTTTTTATGAAAATCCAAAACTTTTCGAACAATAAATTCAGGAGTGATTAAACCAAGATTAATATAAGGGCTTAAAGCACTATGAAATAAGATATTATCTTTTTGATTAACAGCATCTTCATAGTCACCAAATAAATTAGATTTTTCTTTGATAAAAAAATTGAGAAGTTTAACTACATCATCATATTCGGTTGCTAACCAGAAGTTATTTGTACTACCTGGGTGGTCTTTAAATATTTTTTCAATAACGGGTTTTAATTTTTTAGTATGGCTTGTTTCATTGATTTTTGGAAATTTTGGAATTGAAATGTCCTTAGGCAATTTATTCCTGTTATCTTCATCAAAACTCCATTTACCACCAATGGGCTGTCCGTCTGCGCCCATCAATATTCCAGATTTTTTACGAACTTCTTTATAAAAAGTTGCCATAAAAGGTTTTTTTGATTTTCCTAAATAATTTTTAAACTCATCTCTAGAATTTAAAAACATAGGGGTTTGAATAACATTCCAAATAATTTTTTCTTTTTTTAAAAATTGTGAAATTTTTTTTTCAAAAAATTTATCTTCTACTTCAAAGCTGGTAATTTCTTTTGTTTTTTTTTGTGTGATTACTTTTTTTAATTTTTTAAAATAATCATCTTTAAAATCTTTGTCTTCAATTTTTAGATAGTCTAATTTATATTTATTTTTCTTAAGACTGTCTGCATAAGACCTCATGGAAGACAAGAATAGCAAGATTTTTTGCTTATGATGTTTTTCATAGGTGCATAATCCGTTATCTTCTGCCATAAAAAACGTATGGTCCTTTTTGAAGCGGTCTACGTATTTTAATGGAAATAATTGATTGCCAAGTATAAAAAATAACTTCATAGTTAAATATAACTAATTAAAAATTATATGTCAGAAAAATATCTTATTTTTGGTGCGACAGGCTCTGTAGGTTCTAGCTTAGCTGAACAATTAAAAAATTCAGGTAATGATATTCATTTGATTGCAAGAAATGAAAGTGAAGTTAAAGCAATTGCTGAAAAGTTGGGGTGCTCTTACACTGTAGCTAATGTTTTAGATGAAGGTTTTATCGAAAAAGTTAAAATGGATGCTGCTGAGATAAAGGGTATGGCTTACTGCGTTGGCTCTATTGATTTAAAGCCATTAAGAATGGTTACTGAAGCAGATATGAATAAATGTATGAAACTAAATCTTTATTCAGCCATTGAGGCTATCAAAGGATTTCAAGAAAGTTTAAAAAAAAATAAAGGCTCAATTGTTTTGTTTTCGACTGTTGCTGCTCAAAGAGGATTTACTAATCATACGATCATTGCTTCTACAAAGGCTGCTGTAGAGGGGTTGACTGTAACTCTTGCTGCTGAATTTGCCCCACATATTAGAGTCAATTGTGTGGCTCCAAGTTTATCTAAATCAAAAATAGCAGAACCAATGTTGAAAAATCCAACTATCGCAGAAGGTATTGCCAAAGCTCACCCACTTAAAAGATTGGGTGAAGGAAAAGATTCTGCTGCGCTTGCAAAATTTTTAATTACTGAAGAGAGTTCTTGGGTTACTGGACAGGTAATAGCTGTTGATGGTGGTAGATCAAAGCTGTCCTAAGTTGAAAAAATATTTTTTATTAATAATTTTTTTTCTTTTATTTGCTTCAAAAAGCTATTCAGACAATTACATATTCACTAAAATAATAAAATTAGATGAACCTTGGGGATCTTCATTTATTAATAATAATGAAATCATTATTACTGAAAAAAGTGGAAAAATTAAAATAATTAATATTGTTTCAAAAGAGGTTACAGATATTAAGCATAATCTTAATTTTTTAGAGGATGGCCAAGGTGGATTATTAGATATTATTTATCAAGATGATACATTATGGATTTCTTATTCAGAAAATAGGGGAGACTCAAAAACAAGTACATCCATTGCTAAAGCACAACTAAATAAACAAGAATTAAATTTTAAAAATATTTTTCAAGCAAATCCCCCAATAGATTCTGGTTATCATTTTGGCTCAAGATTAGCTATTAAAGGTAATTATCTTTTTGCTTCAGCTGGTGAAAGAGGTCAGGGTATGATTGCTCAAGATCCTACAAAACATCCTGGTAGCATTATTAGAATTCATACTGATGGTAGTATTCCAAAAGATAACCCCAAGTTCAGTGGGAAATCAGATTGGTTACCTGAGATTTATCAAATTGGAATTAGAAACCCCCAAGGTTTAACATTATCTCCTTATGACCAAAAAATTTATTTAAGCAATCATGGTGCAAGAGGTGGTGACTGGTTTGGAGAAGCTAAAAAAGGAGAAAATTATGGTTGGAAAATATTAGGATGGGGAGGAACAAATTATTCAGGAACTAAAATTGGTCCTAAATGGGAGCCTGGCTTTACCAAAGCTATTCAATATTGGGTGCCATCAATCGCTACTAGCGCAATTACAATTTACAAAGGTAGGGAATTTGAAGAATGGAATGGTCATGCATTAATCACTTCACTTAAAGATAAATCTTTAAGAAAATTAATTTTTAATGATTTATCAGATGTTAAAGAGGAGATAATTTTTAATGATAAAATTGGAAGAATTAGAGATATACAAATACATCCCATTAATGGAAAAATATACTTTTTAGCAGAAAATTATTTTTGGTTAATGGAAAAAAACTAATTGTCCAAAATTTTTTTTTTTGCTTTTTCAAACTCATCTTGCGTTAATACTCCACTTTGAAACAAATCATTTAGCTTTTTAAGTTCATCACTTAATTGCTCGTTATTGAATAATATATCCTCTGTTTCATACTCAGTTGTTTCTTTAGATCTATTATCAGCTTTGGCTTTAAAGCCACTCATTATTGCAGCTCCACCTAAATAGAAAACAAATCCTAAAATAGGTATTGCTAAAGATAAAAATATTATTTTTTCCATAATTCTTTTATATATTGATTTCTGCTAATCTTCATCTTCTTCTCTCCATCCTTTTTCATACATTAGCCATGCTGCATAAATAACGGTAGAAACACCAACTATCATGCCAAAATCAAAACCTGTTTGTTTATCATAAAAATACCAACCTAATTGAGTTGCACCTATTGGCATTACCGTTAGCATAAGAAATATTATTGCTATTCTATAAGGGTACGGTGGTTTTTTCATAAGAAACATTATTAAAAAAAAATTTGTTTTAAAATATATAATTATGAGACAAAAAAACTTAGTGCTTACAATTATTGCTATTTGTGAGTTAAAAATGTCTATTTTTGAGATCTTTTAAAACACTCTATAGTATTTTTTAATAGGCAGGCGATCGTCATTGGCCCAACTCCACCAGGAACAGGAGTTAAAGCTTTTGCAACTTTCGAAACTTCCTCAAATGCAACGTCGCCTACAATTCCTTTATCAGTTTTATTGATACCAACATCTATCACGATTGCATCTTTTTTAACCCAATCTGCTTTTACAAGTTCTGGAATACCTACTGCGGCCACTATAATATCAGCTTCTAAACATTCTGCTTTTAAATCTTTAGTTTTTGAATGAGTAATAGTTACTGTGCAATTATCTTTTAAAAGTAATTGTGCCATTGGCTTACCATTTAAATTTGATCTGCCAACCATAACTGCCTTTTTTCCATTTAAGTTTGGTTCAATCTTTTTTATCATTAAATAGCACCCAAGAGGAGTGCAAGGAACTGAACTTTCATAGCCAGATGAAAGGTTTCCAACATTCATTGGGTGAAATCCATCTACGTCCTTTGACGGTATAATAGTTTCAATAACTTTTTGTTTATCAATGTGCTTTGGTAATGGTAATTGAACTAAAATCCCAGACACAGTATCGTCGTTATTTAATTCTACAATTTTATCTAATATTGTTTTTTCTTCAACAGCTTCTGGATATTTAACAACTTCTGATTTTAAGCCTACTTCATTTGCTGATTTTTCTTTGTTCCGAACATAGATTTGACTAGGAGCCATATCGCCAATTAAAATTACTGTTAAACCAGGAATTTTATTATATTTAGTTTTTAGCTCAGAAACTTCTTTCTTTAACTCTTCTCTTAGTTCTGCTGCTATTTTTTTTCCGTCTATTAAAATCATTTTATTTTCTTTAAAAAATCATTGGTGCGATGTAGAGCTTCATACACATTTCTATAAACCAAATCAACAAGAGTAATACTATTGGCGATATATCTAGTGAACCTAAATTTGGAAGAAAACCTCTAATTTTATTTAATATTGGGTCTGTTAATTTATAAGTCAATTCTAAAATAGAATAAACAAATCTATTTTGTGTGTTTAAAATATTAAATGCAATTAACCAACTGATGATAACATTAGCTATAACTACATAGGAATAAAGTTTTAATACCTGAAGAACTAAGTAAAAAATAGCTATCATTTTTTTTCTATATAAATTGACTGGCTTGGGAATGCAAAAGATGCATTATTTTTTTCAACTATTTGTTTTATTTCAATTGCAAGTCTTTCTTTAACTGCTAGCCATTCGTTCCAACTATCAGTTTTTGTAAAACAACGAACATACATATCTATTGAACTATCAGAAAACTTATCAATTCTTACTGCAACTCCAATACTTGTGTTAAAGTCTTCTTCTTTATTAATATGATTTTCAATCTGATCTCTTATAGTCTTTAATTGGTCAACAGTGGTGTCATATTGTAGTGTTATTATCCAGCTAATTAACCAGTTTGATGTTTCGCTAACATTCACTACTGCGTTTTCAGCAAATTGAAAATTAGGAATTATAGCTAGTGATTTATCAAATTTACGGATTGTAGTTGATCTAAATCCAATTTTTTCAACAATGCCTTCGATAATTCCATCTACTAATATCCAGTCACCTATTTTAAATCTTTTTTCTACTAAAACTAAAATACCTGAAATTAAATTTTTAAATAAATCTTGTGCACCTAAAGCAACTGCTACACCAAATAAACCTAATCCGGCGATAATGGGTCCAATTTTAATACCCCATAGTTCTAACACAGCAGCCAAACCTAAAATAAAAATTAAAACTTTTAATGACTTAATTATCCAACCAATTAATTCTCTTGTTAATAATTTATCTAAACCACTTAAGATATATGAAATGGGTTCTATAATTTGGTGAATAACCCAAAAAATTAAAATAGTAATTAGTGTTCTATTAATTGTATCAACAACTTCTCTACCATCATCGGAAAAAGTCATATAGTAACTTGCGATAAAAAAACCTAAAACTATTGGCAAAAATCTTGCTGGCCCAACCAAAGCTTCAACAAATGTATCGTCTAACTTATTAGTTGTTCTTTTAGATATTATTTCTAATTTTTTAATGATCAATTTACTGATGATACCTCTGAAAACTAAAAAGATTAAAAAAATACCGATTCCAATTAATATTTGAAAAATATCAACGCCTAGAATTCCTTTATTCCAAACTGATAAAAATATTTCAGAAAAATTATTTAATACTTCCATGATTAAATTTTATACAGCAAAAATTCTTCTTCTCCAGGGTTAAAAAGAAAGATTTTTTTCCACTTGATTTCATTTAAAATTGAAGAGGCTTTTTCACCAATACACATCAAATTGGTATTCATCCACAGGGTTTCTAGCTGGTAGTTTTTAATAACCTTTAAAAAGTTAATCGCACTATTTTGAGAATAAATATAGACAATTTCTGGCATCTTAGATTTTAAATTTTCTATAAAATTTTCATCATATTTTATTATTGGGTTTGCTTTGTAATTGATGACTCTTTCTACATTATATCCTTTAGAAATTAACTTTTCATCAAGATTGGTGGAAATTATTTCTCCACTAACATAAAGTAACTTTCCCTTCGACATGTCAAAATTTTGTAAAATCAATTCTTTCAAATTATCAACATTTCCTTCAGCAGCAAAAACATTTTGAAAACCAACTGCTCTTGCTTTTTTTTCTGTAGATGTTCCTACACAAAAACAATAAATTTTTTTATCAATTATTTTAGTATCAAGATATTTAATTGCATTTGAGCTTGTAAAGATTATTCCTTTGAAGTCTGTAAAATTTACATGATTAATTTTTATACCTTCAATTTCTATTAACGGTAAATGAGAAACATTGTGACCTAGTGACTGAAACTTTAGAATCAGATCATGACTATCAGCTAATGGTCTAGTAAAAAGAATATGCATATTATTTTTTATAACAATTATTAGAATCCTTTTTTAATTTATTTCCTGCTTCAATGCCTAATTCTTTTGCTCTACTAATTTCTTTAGATGATTCTAGATAAAATCTTTCTCTGCCATCTAAGGAAAAAAGTTCTACCTCGAGATTTATTTTATCTTTATCAATATCAGCAAAAACTCCGACTGCAGTTTCACAATCGCCTTCTAAAACTTTCAAAACATTTCTTTCTGCAGTGACACAATTTTGAGTTTGTATATGGTTTATTTTTTTTAATAATTCGATTATTACTTCATCCCCATCTCTACATTGCAATGCCACAACTCCTTGTCCGGCACTTGGGATTATTTCTGAAGTTGAAAAAGTTTGGGATATTTTTTCCGTTAATCCTAAAGAGTCAATTCCTGCACAAGATAATATAATGGCATCATATAAACCATCTTTAAGTTTTTTGATTCTTGTATCTACATTTCCTCTTATCAGTTTACATTTAAGATCTTGTCTTATTCTTTGTATTTGAAATTCTCTTCTAAATGATGATGTTCCAATAATTGATCCTGGTTCTAAATTTTTTAAATTTTTATTATTTTTGCTAATTAAAATTTCTCTTGGGTTGTTTCTTTCTAAGAAGCAATTGGTAAGTAATCCTTTAGTTTCTTCTGCTGGCATATCTTTTAATGCGTGAACGGCAATATCTATTTTTTTTTCTAATAATTCTTGTTCAATTGTTTTACAAAATAATCCCTTACCACCATGCTCTGACACTCTAACATCTTTTATTGTGTCACCTTTTGTTGTGATGCTTTTGATCTCAACATTTTCTGTTTTTTCATTTTTTGTTATGAGTTCTTTAGCTCTGTTAGCATAAATAAGTGCTAATTTACTTCCCCTTGATCCAATAATAATTTTTTTATTTCTCATTTTATTACTTTATAATTAGTACTTATATTGAGATTGTATTATTAATAAAAACTAATTTAATGAATAAAAAACCTATAATTTTAGGAATTGAATCAAGCTGTGATGAGACGGCTGCTTCAATTATAACTGAAAATGCCCAGGGTTTACCACAAATTTTATCTAATATTGTTTCAAGTCAAGTTGATGTACATAAAGAATTTGGTGGAGTGGTTCCTGAGTTGGCAGCAAGATCACATTTAGAAAAAATAGATCTGATTACAAAAAAAGCAATCGATGAAAGTGGAGTAAAAATTGAAGATATAGATGCAATAGCATCGACAGCTGGTCCGGGGCTTATCGTTTGTTTGTCTGTTGGACTAAGTTTTGGTAAAGCCATGGCTTCATCACTTGATAAACCCTTTATTGCTGTTAATCATCTTGAGGGTCATGCCTTAAGTCCAAAATTAAATTCAAATCTAAATTATCCTTATCTTTTACTTTTAATATCTGGGGGACATACTCAATTTTTAAGTGTCAAAGACTTAGGCAATTATAAAAGATTAGGCACAACTATTGATGATGCTGTAGGTGAAGCTTTTGATAAAACAGCAAAATTAATTGGAATAGAATTTCCTGGAGGTCCTCAAATTGAAATTTATGCGAGCAAAGGTAATCCAAAAAAATATGAACTACCTAAACCTATTTTTCATAAGGGGGGATGCAATCTATCTTTTGCAGGTTTAAAAACAGCTGTTTTAAAAATATCTAAGCAAATTAAAACAGAACAAGAAAAATATGACTTGGCAGCATCATTTCAAAAAACTATTGAAGAAATATTGTATAAAAAAAGTAAAATTGCCTTTGAAGAATTTAAAAAAATCAATAATACTGAAAAAAATACACTTGTAGTTGCTGGTGGAGTTGCGGCCAATAAAAATATAAGAACAGTATTGGAAAATTTGTGTGCAGAAGAAAAATTTGAAGCAATTTTTCCTCCAATAAATTTATGTGGGGACAATGCTGCAATGATAGCAATGGTTGGATTAGAAAAATTTAAATTAAAAAAATTTAGTGATTTAGATCACCCTGCGAGACCAAGATGGGCTTTAGATGAAGATGCAGTCTTTTTAAAAGGAGCAGGAGTAAAATTATAATGCAATATTGGTTAATGAAATCTGAACCTGATGTTTGGTCAATCGAACAACAAGAAAAAGCTGGGCTCAAAGGGGCGCCTTGGGATGGAGTTAGAAACTATCAAGCAGCTAAAAATTTAAAAGAAATGAAAAAAGGAGATCTATGTTTTTTTTATCATTCAAATATAGGCAAGGAAATTGTTGGGATTATTGAAGTCATCAAAGAATCATTTTTAGATAAAACAGATAAGAGTGGACGATTTGTTGCTGTTCAAGTTAGGTTTAGGAAAAAACTAGCGAAAAGTGTAACACTTGAAGATATTAAAAAGAATAAGGCTTTAAGCCATTTATCACTCATTAAGCAAAGTAGGCTCTCGGTTATGCCTATAGACTCTAAAAGCTGGAAAATTATAAATAAGATGAGTAATATTTAATAATCTTAATGAAAAAAAAAAGTAAAAAAAAACCTAAGGCTAAAAGAAGGGTTTCAAAAAAACCTAAGGCTAAAAGAAGGGTTTCAAAAAAACCTAAGGCTAGAAAAAAAGTTTCAAGAAAACCTAAAATAAAAAAAAAAGATACTAATAATTCTGAAAAAGAATTAATTTTTAAAACAAGACCAGAGTGGGTTAAAAATGCCTTAACCAGTAAATCTCAGTATCAAAAAAAATATACAGACTCTATAAAAAATAATAATGAATTTTGGAAAAAAGAAGGAAAAAGAATTACTTGGATCAAGCCATATAAAAAAATCAAAAATGTTAAATATAGTAAAACTGATGTAAAAATTAAATGGTATGAAGATGGTACTTTAAACGCTTCGAGCAACTGTATTGATAGACACCTAAAAGATAAAAAGGATAAAACTGCAATAATTTGGGTTGGGGATGATCCTAAAGATACAAGAAAAATATCATACCAACAATTGCATAATGAAGTGTCTAAAACAGCAAATGGATTAAAAAGTTTAGGTATAAAAAAAGGTGATCGTGTAACAATTTATTTAACAATGATCCCTGAATTGGCAATCACAATGTTGGCTTGTGCAAGAATTGGAGCTATTCATTCTATTATTTTTGGTGGTTTTTCTGCAGACTCTATCTCAGGAAGAATAAATGACTGTGAGTCTGAGTTTATAATTACCGCTGATGAAGGTGTTAGAGGAGGAAAAACTATTCCTTTGAAAGATATTACAGATGAGGCTCTTTTGAAATGCCCTAATGTTAAAAAATGTATAGTTGTTAAAAGAACAGGTAATCCTATAAATTGGGTAAATGATAGAGATGTTTGGTTCAACGATTTAATAAAAAATGTCTCTAATAAATGTGACCCTGAAGAGATGAACGCAGAAGATCCCCTGTTTATTCTTTATACCTCAGGTTCAACTGGTAAGCCAAAGGGAGTTTTACATACTACAGGTGGATACATGGTTTATGCTTCCATGACTCATCAATATATTTTTAATTATAAACCTAAAGACATTTATTGGTGTACAGCTGATATAGGATGGGTGACTGGACATAGTTACATAATATATGGTCCACTCGCTAATGGAGCTACAACGATTATGTTTGAAGGTATCCCAACTTACCCTGACAATTCTAGATGGTGGCAAATTATAGATAAATATAAAGTTAATATTTTTTATACTGCTCCCACTGCAATTAGAGCATTAATGAGAGATGGTGATGAACCAGTTAAAAAAACTTCCAGAAAATCACTAAAATTATTAGGAACTGTTGGAGAGCCAATAAACCCTGAGGCTTGGATGTGGTATTTTAAGACAGTTGGAAATTCAGAATGTCCTATAGTTGATACTTGGTGGCAAACAGAAACAGGGGGTATCTTAATCAGCCCACAGACTGGTGCTATTGATTTAAAACCAGGCTCTGCAACAAAACCTTTTTATGGAATTAAACCATCTATTCTTGATCAAGATGGCAAAGAAATTAAAGGTGCCGGACAAGGTAGACTGTGTATTTCTCAGTCATGGCCTGGGCAAATGAGAACAGTTTATGGGGATCACCAAAGATTTATTGATACGTATTTTTCACAATTCGATGGTAAATATTTTACGGGGGATGGAGCAAGAAGAGATAAAGATGGTTACTATTGGATTACAGGTCGTGTTGACGATGTAATTATAGTTTCGGGACACAATTTAGGAACAGCAGAAATAGAAAGTGCATTTGTTGCTCATCCAAAAGTTGCTGAGGCAGCAGTGGTTGGTTATCCACATGATATTAAAGGAAACGGCTTGTACTGTTATGTCACTTTAAACGCTGGTGAACAGGATGACTTAGATCTTGAAAGAGATTTAAAACTTTGGGTTAGAAAACAAATAGGCCCATTAGCAACACCTGATATCATTCACTTCTCTCCAGGACTACCTAAAACAAGGTCTGGAAAAATTATGAGAAGAATTTTAAGAAAAATTGCAGCTAATGAACACGATCAATTAGGGGATACAACGACTTTAGCTGATCCAAGTGTTGTTCAAAGTTTAGTTGATAATAGAAAAAATATTTAGATTTTTATTAATTTAGAAAATTCGTCTTTAATATTGTCCCATTTTAAAATCATTGAATTTAAAACTATTTTTCTATCTAGAGCCTTTAATTCTTCTGCGATAGGAGCCCATTCATATAAAGTTAAAGCACTTTCATTGAAGGGCCATGATTTATAATAGTCATTCCAATTAATTTTATCTAGTCTTTCTGTAAACTTTTTTTTGGCTCGAATGACTACTTCTTTGGGCATTCCATTTGTAAGTTCTTGATTTAATATTTCTTCATAAATGTTTAAGGCGTTATCTGTTTTTTTATATTCGTAAAAAACACTTAAATAAGATAAACTGTAAAAAATTAAGTCTTGAAGAGCTACAGAATAAATATTCCATTTTGCCTGATTGATAGATGCCAAAAATTTTTCATCGTCAAAATGTAGAACCCATTTAGTTCCCATTCTTGTTTTCAAGTAATTATATAAAGTTACTTGAGATACCCATGCTGATTTTTTTTGAATAAAGGATTTAAGATCATCAATATTCTTGATTTTCTTCTTTGGTAAAATTCCCTTGAATAAAGCAAATAAATAAACTTTAAAATCCTCTAGTTTTACATCTTTTAGTTTGAGTTTATATTTAAGCATTTTTATCTACCTGTAGTTGTTTTATATAATAAAAACCCCATAATTTCGACCTATTTTAGGGGTTCCAATCTATACCAATTTAAGTATGGTTTCTTTTTTTAACCTATAGGGAGAGTAAAAAATGTCAAAACAAGAAAAACACTGGGAAAAAACTAGAGGTTTGCTATTCGTTACTTTAGCAATCTGGTTTGTATTCTCAATTGGCATCTTTTTCTTCGGAGCCGAAATGGAAGCATCTAGCTTTAAACCTTTTGGATACCCGCTGTCATATTATATGACTTGTCAGGGATCATTACTTGCGTTTGTAATATTGATCTTCTGGTTTGCTGGTAGACAAGAGAAGATAGATGAAGAATTTGGTTATACTGAAAGAGAGGATGACTAATGATTAAAGGTAAATTTATAGACAATCTACCAAAAGTTTATGGAATCTACACAGGTGGATTTTTAGCTTTCATAATCTTAATGGCAGTTCTTGAACAAGCAGGAGTATCTGCAAAAGCAATAGGAATTTCTTTTGTAATATTCACAGTTGCTATCTATGCGATAATCGGTTGGTTATCACGTACACTTCAAGTAGACGCTTATTACGTAGCAGGAAGACAAGTTCCTACTGTATTCAACGGAATGGCTACTGCAGCAGACTGGATGTCTGGTGCTTCATTCGTTGCAATGGCAGGTGGTATTTACTTTAAAGGCTATGGTTATATGGCGCTTCTAGTTGGATGGACAGGTGGATACGTACTTGTAGCTTCTTTGCTAGCACCTTACTTGAGAAAATTTGGCTGTTACACAGTTCCAGATTTTATCGGTACAAGATATGGTGGTAACTTAGCAAGACTATCTGCGGTATTAGTATTAACAGTAGCTTCATTCACGTATGTGACTGCACAAATTAACGCAACAGGAACTATTGCTTCAGTAGCATTAGATATTCCTTTTGAGATAGCTGTGTATGTTGGATTAGCAAGTATATTACTTTGTTCTATGCTTGGTGGAATGAGAGCGGTTACATGGACACAAGTTGCGCAATATATTGTTTTAATTATTGCTTACTTACTTCCTGTATTCTGGATCAGTAATAAAATGGGTGCTGGATTCTTCCCACATTTAATGTTGGGTGATGAAGTGGCTAGAATTGCTGAATTAGAGAGTCAGTTTGGTTTTGTTAAAAACTCTGCTGCTGACTTAGCTACAGTACCAAAAGGTTTAGCTGGAATAACTAAAGCACACTCATCAGTTAACGGAACAAACTGGGGATTCATTTCTCTGGCTATTTGTATGATGGCAGGAACGGCTTCTTTGCCTCACGTTATGATGAGATACTTTACTACTCCAAGTGTAAAATCAGCTAGAAGATCTGTAGCATGGTCGCTACTTTTCATCTTCTTGTTATACTCAACTGCGCCAATGTTAGCGACGTTATCAAAACTATCTTTGATAGATCCAAATCTTTCAACTGGTATTATTGGTAAATCGATAACAGATGTACAAGCATTAGACTGGTACCAAAACTGGAACCAAGCAAAATTAATGTTTGTAAGCGACTTTAACGGAAATGGAACTCTTGAATTAAATGAGTTTTTCATGGGTGGTAAAGCCGTTGTGTTAGCTACTCCGGAAATTGCTGGATTACCTTACGTAATCTCAGGTCTAGTTGCTGCAGGAGGTATGGCTGCTGCCATGTCAACTGCTGATGGTTTAGTTTTAGCGATTGCAAATGCTTTGTCTCATGACTTGTATTACAAGATCATTGATCCAAAAGCAGAAACTGCAAAAAGACTAATTGTTGCAAGGGTATTACTTGTGCTAATTGGTTTTGCTGGAGCAACTATTGCTGCAATGAAAATTCAAGGTATCTTAGGTTCAGTAATCTGGGCTTTTGACTTTGCAATGTCTGGATTGTTCTTCCCACTTGTACTTGGTGTATGGTGGAAGAGAGCGAATGCACAGGGTGCTGTTGCAGGTATGCTTCTAGGTTTAGCAGCCGGTACTTGGTACTTAGTTCATGTACGTACTGGTGGAGCTGGATTCTGGGGTATAACTCAACTTACATTCGGTATTGTTGGATCATTAGTAAGTTTAGTGTCTATGGTAGTTGTTAGTTTACTAACAAAAGCACCAGATGCAAAAACTCAAGCGATGGTTGACGAAGTTCGTATTCCTAGCGGTAAGACAGTTCTAGGAAAACAACACTAGTTAAATTTAAATTTAGGGGCGATTTATTTCGCCCCTTAATTAAGCTCAAAAAAATTCCTTTTATTATTTATGCCAGAGATTCACCCATTTATTCTTATAATCGATTACATATTAGGTATGGTTATGTGGACCCTAATAGCTAAAGTGGCTATGAATATTTTTCAAAAAGAAGACTCGGAATTCTTTTTTATGAAAGTATTTGTAAAATTAACCAATCCAATCATACGCTTTTTTAAACCAATAACTCCTTCTTTTATTATTCCTTTTCTTGTTCCACTTTACGTAGCTTGGTTCTTCTATATGATCAGATTTTACCTTATGCCTTATCTATTGGGCTATTCTGTCATGGGAATGTTGTCTTTTCCTCTAGAAAGTGAAATTGCTGCTGAAATTTATCGAATTTTTGGTAAAAATTAATTCAAATTAAAAAATAAAATTGATACTAGTAATATAGTAATTAATGAAAAATATAAAAATCTCACCATCAATACTGTCAGCTGATTTTAGTCAACTAGGTAATGAAATTAAAAGACTTGAGGAAGGTGGGGCAGATATGATCCATGTAGATGTCATGGATGGGCACTTTGTTCCAAATTTAACTCTGGGACCACCTGTTATTAAGTTCTTAAGACAATGCACCAAAATACCTTTTGATGTTCACTTAATGATATCACCAGTTCATAAATACATAGAGGATTATGCCAATGCTGGAGCAGACATCATTACAATTCACCCCGAGGCTACAGATAACTTAATAGACTCTATTGAGCTTATTAAAAAACTAAATAAGAAAGTTGGTGTTTCATTAAATCCTGAGAGTAAAATTAATTTAATAGAAAAACACCTAGATAAAATTGATTTAATTTTAATTATGAGTGTAAACCCAGGCTTTGGAGGTCAAAAGTTTATGCCTGAAGTTTTAAAAAAGATAACAAAATTAAATGAAATTAAAAAACAAAAGAAATTAAATTTTGATATCGAAATTGATGGTGGGATAAACTTTGATAACAGTAAGTTAGCTATTGAAGCTGGAGCAAATATTTTAGTTTCAGGTACAACTATATTTAAAAATAATGATGGAAATATAAAAAAGAATATTGACCTATTGAAATCAAGTTAGAATAATGCTTTTTAAAAAAACTATTTTATTTTTTAAAAAAAAAATTTATTCTTTTTATATAAACTCCAATATTTATGATCGCAGAATTTCTTTATATGATGACTCTATCTTAACATATAAACCTAGCCCAAGTTTACTTGATTGTTTAATTAAATTTAATAAAAAAAAAATAAATATAGAAAATTATTCTATGGATGAAATATGGAATAAAAATTTATTGGAAAGGGACCATGATAATTTAAACAGTTTTTTTTGGTTATTTAGCTTAGATTTAAAATCCTCTAAGGGAGAAACTCAAAATATCATTTCAAAATGGATTGAAAAGAACAATAAATATAATTCTAAAAATTGGCAAATTGATATTTTGTCAAAAAGAATAATTTCCTGGATTTCAAATGCTAAACTTACTTATGAAGATGGTGAAGTCGTTTATAGAAATAAATTCAATAATATAATTAAAAAACAAATTAACCATCTAATTAAAGAAATTAATAAATCTGACTGGGTTGATGATAAATTAATTGGTTGTGCAGCGATTATTTTATCTGGATTATCTTATAAAGGAAAAAATAATTATTTATTATTTGGATTAGATTTATTAAAAAAAATAATAAAATTTTCGATAGATGAAAATGGATTTCCTAAATCAAGGAATATTAGACAATTAAATTTTTATTTAAAATATTTTATTCTAATTAGAGAGTGGTTAAAGGAGTCTCAAAATGACATACCAGAATACATTGATGAAAATATTTATTATTTAGGTAGGGCCTATGTATTTATATGGCAAAATAAAAAAAATTTTCTATTTAATGGAAATCATAATTCTAAAAATGAAGATTTTGATAATTATTTAAAAAGATTGGGATACTCTTTTAAAAATCAAAGTAACGAATTAGGAGGCTATGTTATTCTAAATAACAAAAAAAATTTACTAATAGTTGATATTGGATCAAGTGTTGATAAAAAATTTTCATCGAATTACCAAGCAGGTGCGTTATCTTTTGAAATTATATCTAATGATAAAAAATTGATAAGTAATTGTGGATATTTTCAAGATCATAATCACAAGCTAAATGAACTTTCAAAAACAACAGCCGCACACAGTACGCTAGTAATAAATGATCAATCTTCTTGTAAATTTGAAAAAGACTCTCAGTCTAATTACATTGTTTCTGATGGATTAAAGATAATAAAAAAAAATATTGTTTTTGAAAAAAACTATTGGAAAATTAATGCATCTCATGATGGCTATTTAAAAAATTATGGCATTATACATAACAGGGAAATAGAATTTTTTTCGGAGCAAATGAAGTTCATTGGATACGATAGATTAATCTCAAAAAGTAAAATTAAAAACTTGAAATTTGATATTAGATTTCACTTGGAGCCTGGCAGTAAAGTTATGAAAACACAAGATAATAAATCAATATTTATTGACCTTGATGGAGAAGGATGGAAATTTAACTCAGATGATAATAATATTAACATTGATAGTGGTCTATATTTTGGAAAAAAAAATTCTTTTACAGATAATCAAAATATAAATATTTCAGGCATGACTAACACAGAAAATCATACTATAAAATGGGAAATTACCAAATTATAATGAAAAAAATCAAAAGAGCTTTAGTCTCTGTTTCTGATAAAAATAATCTTATAAATCTTTTAAAGGTCTTAAAAAAATATAATATTGAAATAATAAGTTCAGGTGGAACATTTAAGGAAATAAGAAAGCTAAAATATAAATGTCTTGAAGTTTCAGATTATACACAATCTCCAGAAATACTTAATGGAAGAGTTAAAACATTACACCCAAAAATATATGCTGGTTTATTAAGCAAAAGAAATAATAAATCTCATCAAAAAGATTTAAAAAAATACAATTTTAAAGAAATTGATCTTGTAATTGTTAATTTTTATCCTTTTGAAAAAACGTTAGAAAAAACAAAGAAACACTCGGAAATTATTGAAAATATTGATGTTGGTGGCCCAACTATGGTTAGAGCTGCTGCAAAAAATTATAATGACGTTACTGTTCTAACTTCCACTAAACAATATGGCGACTTAATTGATGAAATAGAAAAAAATAAAGGATCAACTTCTTTAAATTTTAGAGAAAGAATGTCTTTGGAGGCTTTTTCAGAAACCGCATATTATGATGCATTGATTTCAGACTACTTTAATAAAATTACCAATAATCATTTTCCAAAAAAGAAAATTATTTATGGCAATTTAGTAGAATCGTTAAGATATGGTGAAAACCCTCATCAAGAAAGTGCTATTTATTCTAAATCTCATAAGTTAAGTATTAATCAAATCCAAGGAAAACAACTTAGCTATAATAATTATAATGATATTTTTTCAGCCTTAACTATTTCAAAATCTTTACCCTATGACACTGGTACAGTTATTGTAAAACATGCCAATCCATGTGGTGTTTCTATAAATACCGACAAGCTTAAAAGCTATAAAATGGCACTATCTTGTGACCCTATCAGTGCTTTTGGTGGAATTGTATCTTTCAATTTTAAGATAAATAAAAAGATTGCTATTGAGTTAAATAAAATTTTTTTAGAAGTAGTAATTGCAAATGGCTTTGACAGCGAGGCTCTAAAAATTTTTAAAAAGAAGAAAAATTTAAGAGTTATTGATGCTACAAATTTTGTTATGTCTGACGTTATTAAATTTAACTCAGTTAATGATGCTTTACTTTCACAATCAGAGGATCTGAAAAAATTTACTAGTAAAGATTTTAAAATAGTGTCGAAAAAAAAACCAACAAAATCTCAATTGAAGGACTTAATATTTGCATTTAATGTTTGTAGATATGTTAAATCAAATGCAATAGTTTTAGCAAACAATGCCGCTACAGTTGGTATAGGCTCAGGGCAACCAAGCAGGCTTGATAGTTGTCAAATAGCGATTAATAAAATGAATAAGTTTAAAAATTTTAATGAAGGACTCGTTGCTGCTTCAGATGCTTTTTTTCCTTTTGTAGATGGAATTGAAAAATTAATTCAATCAGGTGTATCTGCTGTTATCCAGCCTTCAGGTTCAATTAAAGATAAAGAAATTATTAATTTTGCAAATCAGACAAATACAATTTTACTATTTTCTAAAACAAGGCATTTTAGGCATTAGCTATTTGGTCAATCTTAGCTGCTAAAATAAAGTCATTAATGGACAATCCTTCAATTGCATGTGTTGTAATTTCAATTTTTGCATAACCCCAACCAAATGTAATTTCTGGATGATGGTTTTCATTCTCAGCTATTTGACCCACCTTATCTATAAAATTTTTGCTTTTTTTGAAATTCTTAAATCTAAAATTTTTTTCTAAAAAATATCTTTGTTTTTCATTTTTTTTTACGTCCCATCCATCAACCTTTTTTTGAAATTTATGTATTTCACTTATGTCAAATGGCAAAACTCCACCTTCACAAGGTTCACATTTTTTGTTTAATAGATCATTCATTATTTTTGGAGCGGGTCAAGGGAATCGAACCCTCTACCTAATCGTTGGCAACGATTCGCTCTACCAATGAGCTAGACCCGCTTATAAAACTCAGTATAATTAGATGTTTTTTTCAATACAAGCAATAATAAAATATTTGTCACCTTTATAGATTTCAAAAAGTTTGTTAAAATATTGAATGAAAAAAGATGAATTACCAAAAATAATACCTGTCTTTCCCTTAAGCAATTTTATTATTTTTCCACACACAACTGTTCCCTTGAACATTTTTGAACCTAGGTATGTTGAGATGATAAATGACAGTTTAAAAAACAACAAAATAATTGGTTTAATCCAACCAAGAAAAAAAAATTCAGAAAGAGTTCCTGATCTTTATGAGGTGGGGTGTTTAGGTAAGATTAAGAAATTTGAAAGTACCTCTGATGGAAGATATTTAATTGAGTTACTTGGTTTAAGTAGGTTTAAAATTATTAAGGAAATAAAAAATGATAAAGCTTATAGAGAGTGCGAAATAAACTTTAATGATTTTAAAGAAGATACCCAGTTAGAAAAAGAGGAGCTAAAATTCTCTGATTTAGAATTAATTTTTAAAAGTTTTAAATCCTTGTTTGAAAAAAAAGGGTATTTGATAAATTGGAAATCTTTAGAAAAGCAAGATTTAAATGAGACTATTAATGCTCTATCGATGGCATCACCGTTCTCCCTGGAAGAAAAACAAATTTTGCTTGAATGCAAAAATTTAATATCACGGAAAGATAAAATAGCTGAAATTTTAAATACATATGACTATGATGATTTTAATAACTCAACTCTTCAATAACTCCTAAATCCAACATCAGCGACTTCTATAAACATATCCTTAAAAATCTTGTTCTTTCCAATTATTTTTAAGAAATTATTAAACTTTGTATTATTAGAGTTCTTATTAAAATTAAATATTTGATGAATTAAATCAATTCCATTTGAAAAAATAAAATTTTTATGTTTTGTTTCTTTTTCAAATTTTTCAATTATAGAAATATCTAATGGCAGCCCACAATCTATTTTTTCCTCTATTAAATCAGATAAAACTTTAATATCTCTTAGCGTCATATTGAATCCTTGCCCCGCCAAAGGATGAATTTTGTGGAGCAAGTCTCCAAAAGCTAGAATATTTCCATGCGAATAGTTTCTTAAATTTGAAAGATTTAATTTAAAACTTTTTAAATCTGAAATTTTTTTCAAAACAAATCCTGGATTATTTTTATTAATTAATGTTAAAACTTCCTCGTTTGTGTACACACTTTTGTTTTTAAGATCTAGAGAGCACACAACCGATGTTTCTGTTTTCGACAAAGGCAAATATGCTATTGGTCCAGATTTAGTAAAAATTTGTACAGCTTTATTATTGTTAAATTTGTCATGTACTATTGTGCCTGTATATGCACGATTAAAATAATCTTTACTAATTTTTCTTGAAAAATATTTTTTTGAAATAGCATTGCTTGGATCACAATTAATAATTAAATCATATTTATTTTCTTTTATCATTTTATCTAGTGAAAATTTTTTTGTAATTATTTTTTTTTTAAAGAAATTATTTTTTTTAAGCGCAATACTTAGATTATGATAATACTTATCATTTTTTATCATATAAAATAAAATATCTTTTTTTTTAAAATTCAAAATTCTGTCTTTTTTTTCCTTTTCTGAAAAAATTTCAATTTCTTTGATGGGCCAAGTATCTTTTTTTTTAAGAACCAATATCTCTTTATTTAAAAATTCTAAATTTTTTTTTGATACTCCAATAGTTCTGTTTAAAGAAGAATTGACCACCCTTTTTGTTTCATAAATCTGTACATTTATATTTTTTTTTGTCAGATTTTTAGCTAAAGATAAAGCAGTGAGACCATCGCCTAAAATACAAATATTCATAATTAATTTTTAATTTTAACAATAATAATTAGGTGATACAAAGTGATTAATTTGATTCATTAATTTATGGAAATTAAAAAATTAGCCAATAACGCACTAAATTTTAGTATCAATAGATTTATTGAAATTTTAGCGATAGTTATCGTTATATGTGGTATTTTCGTTTTAACTTCATTGATAAGTTATTCACCTGATGATCCTAATTTTATTTTCCCTGATAATACGAAAATAAATAATCTATTGGGTTTTCATGGCAGTTTTACAGCTGATTTATTTTTTCAATCTTTTGGGTTAATTTCTTTTTTAGTTCCTTTGAGTTTAATTTTCACTGGCATAAATATCTTTAGAAATAAAATGATTTTATTAATACTTGGCAGTTTTTTTTACTCATTATTATACTCTTTAATTGGGTCTCTATTTTTTAGTTTTTTTTACTCTGAAACTTTTAAACTTTATGTAAATGGTAATGGTGGTTTTGTTGGTAAATATCTTGAAACAACTTTCCTAAATGATTTAATTAATATTAATTCTCAATTTTTTTACTTCCTTTTCATTTTTATAATTTTTGTCTTATTTTTGATTAGTGTTCAATTTAAAGTTAATTCTTTTTATTTATTTACTAAAAAATTATTTAATTTTTTATTCACTTCTTCAAAAAAAAACTATACTAAAAAAAATGAGGTCATTAACGAATTTATACCTCAAGATCAAATCAAAGATTTAATTCAGGAAGATTTACCCTTCATCAAAAATGAAACTCTACAGGACTCGCAGAAAACTAAATTTGATTTGCCACCAATAAATTTACTTAAAATTCCGAGTAACAAAGATAAGAATAAATTAAATGAAGACGATTTCATTGACAGTGGTTTTTTAGAAAAAATTCTTTTAGATTTTGGTGTTAATGGTAATATTAAAAAAGTGAGTCATGGCCCAGTTGTTACATTAAATGAGTTTGAGCCTGCTGCTGGTGTGAAAGTTTCTAAAATTATAAATCTCTCTGATGATATTGCGCGAAACACCAGCTCTGAGTCTGCTAGAATTGCAACTATTCCTGGGAGAAGCACAATTGGAATTGAACTACCTAATTCTAAAAGAGAAAATGTTTATATGAGCGAAATATTAACTAGCAGTGACTTTAGCAAAAGTAGTGTCAAATTACCAATTGCTTTAGGGAAAAATATTTCTGGATTGCCAATAATAGGTGATCTCGCAACTATGCCTCATCTTTTAATTGCGGGTACGACTGGTTCTGGTAAATCGGTCTGTATTAATACAATAATACTTTCTTTACTTTATCGACATAAGCCAAGTATGTGCAAATTTATTTTAATAGATCCCAAAATGTTGGAGCTTTCTACTTATGAAGGGATACCACATTTATTATGTCCTGTAATAACAGAGGCAAAAAAGGCTGCCTCAGTTTTAGGTTGGGTTGTAAAGGAAATGGAGAGTAGATACAGGCTGATGACTAAAAAAGGAGTGAAAAATATTGATGGCTACAATTCAAAACACTCTTTAGCAATGCCCTATATTGTTGTTATTGTTGATGAGATGTCAGACTTAATGCTTGTAGCAGGAAAGGAAATAGAAAATTACATCCAAAAATTATCTCAAATGGCTAGGGCTGCTGGAATACATATCATTATGGCTACGCAACGACCTAGCGTTGATGTTATTACTGGGACTATCAAAGCAAATTTTCCAACCCGTATCTCTTTTCAGGTAACTTCAAAGATAGACAGTAGAACAATTTTAGGTGAGCAAGGTGCTGAGCAATTATTAGGAAAGGGAGATATGCTTTATATGTCTTCTGCTAACCGTATTGTCAGAATTCACGCTCCTTTTGTTTCTGAAAATGAAATAGAGAAAGTTAACAGTCATCTAAGAAATCAAGCTGAGCCAGATTATATAGATGAAATCTTAAATTTTGCAGATGAAAAAGAAATGGGAGAATCCTCTGCCAATAATCAAGATAAAGACGATTTGTATCAAGAAGCCTTAAATATTATTAAATCAGAAGGCAAGGCTTCCACTTCATTTTTACAAAGAAAACTTCAAATTGGATATAACAGAGCTGCTAGAATTATTGACATGATGGAAGATGAAGGAATTGTTAGTAAAGCTAATCATGTCGGCAAAAGAGATGTTTTGTAATGTTTAGGCTATTTTTAATTATTTTTTTTATAACTTTAAGCCAACAAGTTTTACCATCTGATAGCCAAAATATAATTAATCATTTACAAAAAACTAATAATTTAACATTTAATTTCATACAGTCTATTGATGAAAAAAAGGAACAAGGAAAATGTGTTATTAAATACCCAAAAAAAATTTTGTGTAAATATGATAACTTTAATAAGAAAACTATTGTTTCAAACGGAAAATCACTAGTAATAAAAAACAATAACTATTATATTTATCCACTCGAAAAAACTGCCCTCTCTTTATTGCTAGATAAAGAATATTTGATATCGAAACTTAATAATTCAAAACCTAGAAAGTTAGATAAAAAATATTTGAATTATCAAATTTTAGAAAATAATAATGAAATAAATATTTTTTTTGATAAAAAAAACTTTAATCTTGTTGGCTGGCAAATTGAAGATATCTATCAAAATTTAAGTATAACTTTTATTTCTTCGGTGAGGATCAATCAAAATATAAATGATAAAATCTTTGAGTTACCAAAAAAAGATGATTAATCAGATCTTTAATGTTTCTGATTTAAATATTTTCATACCTCTGGCCAAATAGTTGCTTAACGCATTTTTATGATCGTTAGAACAAGTGTGAAGCCAAATCCTTATAGCTCCTTTTAAAAATGAACACTTAATTGCGTCACTAAGTAAGTAACCACCTAATTTTAAACCCCTGTACTCTTCTAATATTCCAAAATATGCAATTTCAGCCTCTCGTTTTTCAAGCTTATAAATAAGCTCATAATACCCAACTATTTCATCATTTTCTTTAAGTACATATGAAAACAGATTTGGATCTGAAACATACTTTGTCCAATTCTGGTCAGTCCAAACTAATCTGTCTATCCAATTACAGTTTTTTCCAACATTTTTATAAAAAAATTTATTTAATTGAAAATCTTTTGAATCAATAAGTTGTACAGAAAAATTTTCTGAAGGTTTCTTTACCTCTTTAAGATCTTCTAATGACTTTATTTCTAAGTATTTTCTTAAAATTGATTGGCTCATTCTACCATTTTGCCAACTTTTTCACCTCCAAACAAGTGAAAATGTAAATGAGGGACTTCCTGGCCCCCATGCTCATTGATATTGGTTAATGCTCTGTATCCTTTGCCTTTATCAACAGAAATACCAAGTTCCTTAGCTACAGTTTTGATTCCTTTTAACAGTCCAACCATCTCGTTTGCTGATGCCTTTGTAGTGAAGTCGTCAAAATCTATATATTTTCCTTTTGGTATTACAAGTGCATGAATTTTCTTCTGAGGATTGATATCATAAAACGATAACACAAACTCATCTTCATAAATTTTTTTACAGGGAATTTCTTTTCTTAAAATTTTTGCAAAAATATTATTATCATCATAAATCATTTTTTTCTCTTGTCTAATTCCATCATTACATCTTCAATTTTTATGTTGTTGGCCTCGAGATACATTATCAAGTGATAAAAAACATCAGCTGCCTCATGTATCTTATTTGTATCTTTTTCAACTGCATCAATTAGCTCGCCTATTTCTTCTATGACCTTAGCTTTACTTAATGATTTTTCACTCAGTAATTTATTTGTATATGATCCGTTTACTGGTTTTTTTTTTCTATCTCTTGCTAAAATAAATAAATTTTCTAATGTTTTGAGCATATCAAATTCTAACAGGTATTCCTTTTGAGTCCAAATATTCCTTTGCTTCTTTAATAGAGTGTTTTCCATAATGAAATATGGATGCAGCTAATACAGCGCTAGCTTTTCCTTTTTCAATTCCATCTACTAAGTGACCTAAATTTCCTACACCACCTGATGCTATTATAGGAATATTTACTGTTGTAGAAATCTTAGACATTAAATCAATATCGTAACCAACTTGTGTTCCATCTCTATCCATTGACGTAACCAATAATTCACCGGCACCACAATCTTCCATTTTTTTTGCAAAATCTATAGCATCGATACCCGTTTTATTTCTTCCTCCATGTGTAAACACTTCCCATTTTTCATTATTTTTTTTGGCATCAATTGCAACTACAATACATTGAGACCCAAATTTTTTTGAACTTTCAATTATTACATCAGAGTTTTGCACTGCAGCTGTGTTAATTGAAACTTTATCAGCTCCACAATTTAACAATTTATTTATATCTTCAATACTTCTAACTCCGCCACCAACTGTTAAAGGTACAAAACATTTTTTTGAAGTTTTTTTAACAACTTCATAAATAGTCTCTCTATTTTCATTTGAGGCCGTAATATCTAAAAAACAAATTTCATCAGCCCCACCGTCACTGTATACTTTTGCTTGCTCAACGGGATCTCCCGCATCCTTAAGGTCAACAAAGTTAATACCTTTAACAACACGACCATTTTTAACATCAAGACACGGTATTATTCTATTTTTAAGCATCTTCTTTTACCAGTTCATCTAAATTAATATCGCCATCATAAATGGCTTTCCCAACTATTATGCCTTCGATATTTTTTAAGCCTTTGGCTTTTTTGACATCTTCTATTGATGAAACTCCACCTGATATAATTACAGGACAACTTGATACTTCAGCAACTTTTGATGTTTCTTCAAAATTTGGGCTTTGTTTCATACCATCTCGATTAATATCTGTGTAGATCAATCTACTAACACCATAATCATTAACTTCTTTTAAGTAATCTAAAGTTAATTGATTAGAATTTTCTTTCCAACCAGATACTGACAAATACCCATCTTTAGCATCCAGACCTAAAGCAATTTTATTTGAAAATTTTTCACATGCTTCTTTTAAAAAACTTTTATCTTTTATAGCAGCGCTGCCTAAAATAATTTTATCTACACCAACATCATTATATTTTCTAATACTATCCATAGTTCTAATCCCTCCACCTACTTCGATTTTAAGATCAAATTTACTAACTATTTCCATAATTATATCTAAATTCATCGTCTCTCCAGTTAAGGCTCCATCTAAATCAACAATGTGTAAATTTTTAAAACCATAATCTTTATATTTACCAGCTTGGTCAACTGGTGACATTTGATATTCAGTTTTATTATTAAAGTCACCTTTAACTAATCTGACACATTTTTTATCTTTAATATCTATTGCTGGAAATACTTTCATTTTATAAATTTATAAAGTTATTAATTATTTTAAGTCCTATTTTGTCACTCTTTTCAGGATGAAATTGAGTCCCAAAAATATTTTCCTTTTCAACCGAACATACTATGTTTGAAGAATAATCTGTTGTTGCGGAGATTACATTTTTGTCTTCTGGAATAAATTCATAACTATGTACAAAATACATATGAGAATTATTTTCTATATTTTTAAAAATCTTACTTTCCTTAACAATATTAATCTGATTCCAACCAATATGAGGAAGTTTATATTTTCCATTTAGATTATCTATTTTTGAAATTTTACCTGAGATCCAACCTAACCCTTTTGTTTCAGTTTCTTCATAACCAACATCAGCAAACATTTGTAAACCAACACAAATTCCAAGCAGGGGTTTTTTATTATTTATTACAAATTCATTTAAAGTGTCAACTAGACCGTTTATAGAATTTAAAGCATCAATGCAGCTTTTAAACGATCCCTGGCCCGGCAATACCACCTTATCACTCGATTTAATTTTATTTAAATTTGACGTTACTTCAATATTAACTTTTTCTTTAGCGGCTTCCTTAAAAGAATTTATTACTGAACTAATGTTTCCTGAATTGTAGTCAACAATCGTGACATTCATCAATTTTATAATGAACCTTTAGTTGATGGAATACTTTTTTTGTTTCTAGGGTCAATTTCCAATGCAGTTCTTAATGACCTTGCTAGAGCCTTAAAACAAGACTCAATTATATGATGGCTATTATCTCCATAAATATTTTCCATGTGTAATGTTATTCCTGCTGACTGAGAAAATGCTTGAAACCACTCTTTAAAGAGCTCTGTATCCATCTCCCCAAGTTTTTCTACTTTTAATTTAACTTTCCATATCAAGTAAGGTCTATTTGAAACATCTATTGCAACTCTTGTTAATGTTTCATCCATTGGAATCATCGCGTGAGCATATCTTCTAATTCCTGCATAATTTTTTAGCGCTTTTTTTAAAGCTTCACCTATAGCTATCCCCGTGTCTTCTGTAGTGTGGTGGAGATCTATATGAGTATCTCCTTTTGCTTTTAAATTTATATCTATTAATGAATGTTTTGATAGCTGTTCCAGCATATGGTCTAAAAAACCTATGCCTGTATCAATTTTATATTTACCTTTTCCATCAATATTTAATTCAACACTGATGCTTGTTTCTTTTGTTTTTCGAGAAACTTTTCCTTTTCTAGTCATAATTAATTATAGGTATATAGAGATTAGTTAATTATATCAATATTAGTAATCAAGCACTTGAACTATAAAAATTAATATCCATCTATAATCTATGACAACAATAGTACTTATAAGAAAAAATAATGAAGTAGTTGTGGCTGGGGACGGTCAAGTTAGTATGGGTAATACTGTTATAAAAAGTACTGCTGCAAAAGTGAGAAAAATTGAAAAACGAAATGTAATAGCTGGATTTGCAGGCTCAACAGCTGATGCTTTAACTTTATTTGAAAGATTAGAGGCAAAACTTGAAAAACATGCCGGTAACCTTCCTCGTGCTGCTGTAGAATTGGCAAAAGACTGGAGAACTGATAAATATTTAAGAAGACTAGAAGCTTTAATGGCAATAGGAGACAAAGAAAATAGTTATATTATTTCTGGAACTGGTGACGTCTTAGAACCTGAGGGAAATGCAATTGGAATAGGTTCTGGTGGAAACTATGCACTAGCTGCTGCGAAAGTTTTATTGGACACAGATTTAAGTGCCGAAGAAGTAGCAAAAAAAGCAATACAGGTTGCCTCTGAGATTTGTGTATTTACAAATAATAATATTAAAATTGAAAAAATTTAATGAAAAAATCAAACATAACTCCCTTTCCTAAAGATAAGAAAGAAGAAACAAGTTCTTCTTTGGTTAGTTCACTTTCACCAAGAGAAATAGTTTCTGAGTTAGATAGATATGTTGTTGGGCAAAATAAAGCTAAAAAAGCTGTTGCTATTGCATTAAGAAATAGATGGAGAAGACAAGCTCTTAAAGGTGAAATGAAAAATGAAATTTTACCAAAAAATATATTAATGATGGGTCCTACAGGTGTCGGAAAAACAGAAATTTCTAGAAGATTATCAAAATTAGCTGAGGCCCCTTTTGTAAAAGTAGAGGCTACGAGATTTACGGAAGTTGGTTATGTTGGTCGAGATGTTGAGCAAATTATTAGAGATCTACTTGAAATCGCAATTGCGATGGAGAAGGTAAAAAAAAGAAAAGAAGTTTTAGCAAAAGCACAAAAATTAGCCGAAGAAAAAGTTCTAGACGCAATAGTCGGCAATAAAGCAAGTTTAGCAACTAGAGAAAGTTTTAGAAAAAGATTAAGAGAAGGTGATTTGGATGATAATGAAATTGAGATAGCTGTAAATGATAGCGGCTCTCAAGCTTCTTTTGAAATACCTGGTATGCCTGGTGCAAATATTGGCATGATCAATATTGGTGAAATGATTGGAAAAACAGTTGGTAACAAACAAAAAAAAAAGAAGATGTCAGTAAAAGAGTCCCATGAAATTCTTATTAATGATGAGTCAGACAAATTAATTGAAGAAGATAAAATTATAAGTTCTGCAAAAAATTCAACAGAAAACAATGGAATAGTTTTCTTGGATGAAATAGATAAAATTTCAGGTAGAACAGACAGAGTAGGAGGAGATGTTTCTAGAGAAGGAGTTCAGAGAGACTTGCTTCCTTTGATTGAGGGAACAACCGTAAGTACAAAATATGGGCCAATTAAAACAGATCATATTTTATTTATTGCATCTGGTGCGTTTCAACTTGCAAAGCCATCTGATCTTTTGCCTGAGCTTCAAGGAAGGCTACCAATCAGAGTCGAGCTGGAAGCTTTAACAAGTGAAGATTTTAAAAGAATTCTAAAAGAGCCAGACTATAGTTTAATAAAACAATACGTTGCTCTTTTAAAAACTGAAAATGTAGATCTAGAATTTTCTGAAGATGGAATAGATGCTATAGCAAATATGGCCTCAGAAGTTAATGCCACAGTGGAAAATATTGGTGCAAGAAGATTGCATACCATTATAGAAAGAATTTTAGATGATATTAGTTTTACAGCAACAGATAGAGCTGGTGAAAAAATTGTGATTAATTCTGATTATGTAAAGCAAAATCTTGACCAATTAGTTAAAGATACAGACTTATCAAAATTTATTCTTTAATATTTTTTGATTTAAATTTATTCTTTAGGTAAATATAAAAAGCTCCACTTCCTCCATCCTCTATTTTTGCATCAGTTATTTCAATGATCATTTTATTAAGTAAACTATTATTTTCGATAAACTCTGGCACAGAATATTTTAAAATGCTCAAATCTTTAGAGAGATAGGGGTTTTCTTTATTTTTGGACCTTAAACCTTTTCCTGTAATTACTATAATCTTAGTAACACTATTATCAAAACATTTTTGAATAAAACTCTCTACAGATTTATTTGCCTCTTGAAGAGAATATCCATGCAAGTCAATTTTTTTTATTTTTTCATGTCTTATTTTTTTCGATGAAATTGAGTCTTTATTTGGAATTCTTTCTTCATCTTTTATAAAATTTTCCCAATCTTTTTTGTCTTTATCTGAGATCTTTTTTATCAATTAAGTAATTGTATCAATTAATAACCAGTTTAAATTGGATGTATTTATATCTTTAGCAAAAACCCAGGTATCGTAAACTGTTTTAATTTTTTCTGAGTCACCTGAAATTAATTTTTTCTCTTTATCTTTAATGCAAGTTATAATTTCACTTATGAAATCAACAGTTACTTCCAAACTATTTTCTACATGTTTTTGTGATTTAATAACCGCTGATTTTATACCTATAAATGTTATCTCCGCGTGATGACCATTTTTTTTTCTTTCTAAAAGTGCTTCCTTGAATTGATCATGAATTTTTTTACCAAGTAAAGGCTTGCTCGCTATAAGTTTATTATCACTATCGCTAAAGTCAGTAATAATTGTTTCATAAGCTATTTTAGCACCCTTTAAAAAATCTTTTTGGGCTTCTTCATCAAATTCTTGTTTTGGTGGCTTTTGTTTAATTTCAAATTTTTTAAATTCTTTCTCAAATTGAGATGGCATTTTACCCTCAAAACCTGTTTTTTTTCCAAGTATTCCTCTTAAACGTAAAAAAATAAAACCAGCTATCATGGCAAGAAGAATAATGTCTATGTATTCAAAACTATAATTCATAAACTTATAATATTTAGTATGTTGATTAATTACAACTGGCAATTTAGACTGGGTTCAAATGAACACATTTTTATTAGCTATAATTGGTATTCCGGCTCTAGAAATTTATTTATTTATAAAAGTGGGCTCCCAAATAGGTGCCTTAAACACAATATTGCTTATCTTTCTTACGGCCTTTTTTGGTATTTATTATGCCAAACATGAAGGTTTTAATAATTTAAAATCTGGCATGACTCAAATGGTTAAAAACGAATTACCTGTTTATGAAATTATATCTGGTGCTGCTTTAGCCTTTGCTGCATTTCTTTTAATTTTACCTGGTTTTGCTACAGATTTAATTGGCCTATTAATTATTTTTCCACCCACAAGAAAATTGATTTTTAAAAGAGTATCAACTAAACAGAACTTTAATAATAAGAAGAATAATCAAGATTATATTAATGGAGAGTTTGAGGATCTAGATGACGACAACAGATAAATTTAAAATTTTAACAAAATTTGTAAAAGACCTTTCTAGTGAAACAACTGACGCTCAAACATATCTTTTTGTAAAAGATAATATTTCAAAATATCATTTAAATATTGAAATTAAATCTAAACCTTTAAAAAATCAGTTAATTGAAATCAGTGCAATTTTAAAATTTCAGGACAGTCAGCCTAACGAAAAACAATCTTATTTTGAAATAACATATGTTTCAATTGTCAAAGTTGATAATGGCGTTAAAGAAAAAAAAGATTTAGAAAAAATAATTCTTTGTGAGGTTCCAAAGAAAATTTACCCAGACTTAGAAAAAGTTTTTTTAAATTTATTAACTGATTCTGGTTTTCCCGGAATTAAATTAGATAAAAAAATAGATTTTGATAAACTTTATGATGAAAAATTTAATTAAAATAATTTCTTTTAAGGCTATTTTTTAAATACTTTTTATGTAATTCAATTTCATCTTTGGTAGGTTCAATTACTTTTTTACAATATTTACTAATTTTAATATTTTCAATTTTGTCTTTTTCTACGTTTTGGTTTTTAAAATCGAATAAAGGCTCTTTCTGATCTATTAAATTTATATAAACCTTTGCTAACAAATTACAATCGATCAAGGCTGTGTGTTGTATTCGTTTCGAATTATCCACTCTATATCTTTTACATAGAGCATCTAATGAGGTGGGTGACCCTGGAAATTTGTCTCTAGCTAAAATTAATGTGTCAACTACATTATCATTTTTAATTTCTTTCTTACCAAGTAATTTTAATTCATTATTTAGATGGGATAAGTCAAATTCAGCATTATGAATTATCAATTTTTTATTTTCAATAAATTTCACAAATTCATCTACAACATCTGAGAATTTTTTTTGAGTTGATAAAAATTCATCAGTATAACCATGTACCTCTAAAGCTCTTTCAGAAACTTTTCTTTCAGGGTTTAAATAACAATGGAATTGATTCTTTGTAGGCACCAGATTATCAAGTTCTATACAGCCAATTTCAACAATTCTATGTCCATCTCTGACTGACAGGCCAGTTGTTTCTGTGTCTAGTACAACTTCTTTCATTTACAAAATTTTTTTTAATATATTCTTTATGCCTATCCTAACAGAATTTTCTGTAAAATTGTTTTTTATAATATGTGTAGATTTTCTTCTTTTATACTCTAGGGGTAGTTGAATTTTTTTAAATCTTTTAAATAATTTTAAATTAAAATTTTTTCTTTTTTTCAATCTTTTTGAAACATCTGCTTTTTTTGATTGTACAAATATTAAAATATCATCTTTTTTGTTAATTTTGTTTTCCATTAAAAGTGGGATATCTAAAATTACAATTTTTTTATTAATATTTTTCTTTAAAAATAAATTCATTTTTTTCCTTATCTCTAAATGAACAATATCAACAATTTTTTTTAGATTAGTTTTGTTTTTTAATATAGCTTCACAAATTTCATCTTTATTTATCGGGAATGAATAGATATATTTTGGTAATTTTTTCCTTAATTTATTAAAAATTTTTCTATTTTTTTTATATAATTTACCGACTTCAACATCAGCATTAAATACTGGGTAACCAAATCTTTTAGCTACGTAACTTTTGCCTGATCCAATATCTCCTATAATTCCAATTTTGATCATTTATCTAATAATTTAACAATTTCGATATCAATTTCTGGTTCTATATTTGTCCAAAGTTTAAAAGCATACATGGCCTGGTTTAAGAACATTTTTTGGCCATTCTTTATTTGATTTCCTCTTAGTCTTGCTTCTTTTAGAAAATTTGTTTCCTTTGGATTATAAATTAAATCATAAAATAATTTATTTTTATCCTTATCACAGTCACTAAAATCTAGATCTATTCTTTGATTTTGTTTTAATCCAATGCTCGTGGTATTAACAACTACATCGAAATTTTGAGGTTTTTGACCCCAGTCCAAAACTTCTATATTAGGAAAGATGTTTTTTAATTCATTTGCCTTCTCCTTGGTTCTGTTGCTCAGAAAAATTTTCACTAGGTCTTGCTTAAATGCTGAAATTATTGATGCTGTAACGCCTCCTGCACCAAGAATAAAAATTGTTTTTTTTTTGATGGGATTAAAAGCTTTTACATCTTTTGCTGGATATAAGTCATTTATTGTTAGAGCAAACCCTGGTTTATCTGTATTATATCCTATTATTTTATTTTTTATTTTAACAAGAGTATTTACCGATTTTGTTTCCTGTGCAGTAGAATCAAGCTCATCTAGAAATGGTATAATTAATTTTTTAAATGGAACTGTTACATTAACGCCAACTAAATTTTCTTCTCTAATTTCGTTTATAATATCTTTTAAGTTTTTTTCTTCTACTTTTCTTTTTTCATAAATACTGTCTATTAAATTATACTTCTTCATCCAATAATTATGGATCATTGGAGACAAAGAATGTTCGATTGGATTTCCTATCACTAAATATTTTTTCATTTATAATTATTTAAATATTCTTTAATTTTTTTAATTGGCAACCCCATTATTGTATCTTCATCGCCTTCTATTTTAGAAAAAAGTGATCTACCCTCACCCTCAATTTGATATACATTATACGCGTAAAGCGCTTCATCGCTAATCTTTGCTAAATATTTTTTAAGTTGCTCCTCACTCATTTGTTTCATTGTTAAAGAAGCTTTATCTGTATGATTCCATATCATAGAGCCATTTTGAGAAATACAAACTGAGCTTATTAAATGATGAGTTTTTCCATTTAATCTAATAAGTATTTCTAATGCTTCTTCTCTATTAAGTGGTTTTGAAATTATTTCACCATTCAAGTCTATAACACTATCAGCACCTAAAACCAGATTGTTATTTCTTTTTTGGCTAATTTTATTTGCTTTTAATTCTGCTAAATTTTTTGAAATGATTTCTGGTGAGGCATTTTCTTTTAATAAGCTTTCTTTAACCAGGTCTTCATCTATATTAGACGGCTCAACCGAACAATCTATTTGGTTTTTTTCTAATATTTGTTTTCTAACACCGCTTTTGGATGCTAATATTATTTCTTTATTCATTGTTTTTGTATATTTCGTGTATTTTAATTATAGACGCTGCAACTTCTTCAACTGATTTTCTTGTTACATCAATTGTTGGCCATTTATACTTTGCAAAAGTTTTTTTGGCACTTTCTACTTCTTCTCTTATTTTTTTAATATCCGTATAACTTGTGTTATCTTTTTCCTTTAAAGTTATCATTCTGTTTTTTCTTATATCCACTAATCTTTCAGCTTCTGTTGTAAGTCCAACTACACATGTAATTTTTGGATTGTCTTTTAAGTTTTGGGGTATTGAATTTTCATTAACAAGTGGAATATTTGATGTTTTAAAACCCTTATTTGCTAAATAGATTGATGTTGGTGTTTTACTGGTTCTGCTAACACCTAATAGAACTAAATCCGATTTTCCTATTTCTGTAATTAAATTGCCATCATCATGATTCATTGTAAATTGAATGGCTTCAATTCTTTCATAATATTCCTCATTAAGCGCGTGTTGTCCGCTGGGTACATGTGAGGCTTGTTGATTTAATAATTTAGAGAAGCTTAAGATCAAATTACCCAAAACTCCAAAACAGGGTATCTTTTTTTGATCACTTTCATTTGCTAAAAATTTAGCTAATCCACTGTCAACTATAGTATATAAAATTATTGAATTTTTGTTTTTATTTGCTTCTTCTAAAATTTTTAAGACTTGATTCTTTGTTCTTGTAAAAAAATATGACTTTACATCGTACTCGATATTTTTAAATTGTGCTTTAATAGCCAGAAAAACCCTATCGAGAGTTTCTCCGGTAGAATCTGATATTAAATAAATTTCGTAATTATTACTCATGTATAAAGTGTTGGCAACTTGGTATTTTAATTAACATTATTTAAAACTTTAAAAAAATATTTTTTTTACTGTAAAACCTTTTTTTTATTAACAATAGTAAACATGTTAATTATTAATATACATTTTATATAATATATTTAAATAGAACCTCAGTTTTATCAGTTTATTTTAATTTATTTAAGAATTACTTGTTAATATTTGGTAGATAACATGTGAAAAACAATTAATTACCATTATTCACATACTATATTACTAATACTATAATTATATATATACTTATTAATATGACTCCTATCCAAGATATTTTAATAAATAACAAAACAACTAACTCTCCAATTTGGTTAATGAGACAGGCAGGCAGGTATCTTCCTGAGTTTAGAAACATAAGAAGCCAAAATCCAAATTTCATAAATTTATGTCTCAACGAAACTTTATCATCTGAAATAACCCTACAACCAATAGAAAGATTTAATTTAGATGCAGCAATAATTTTTTCTGATATTTTAATGTTACCATTTGGTTTAAATCAAAAAGTTGATTTTAAAAAAGATTTCGGTCCCCAATTAGGCAATTTAAATTTAGAAGAAATGTCCAAATTAGACGAAATAGACTTTATTGAAAAATTATACCCAATATATAAAACAATAAAAAAAGTTAGCCAAAGTAAAATTATGATTAACAAAGATTTAATTGGTTTTGTAGGTGCTCCATGGACACTTCTTGTTTACATGATTAATAAAATTTCACCTAAAAAAGAATTAGTATCTAGTTTTTTTAAAGACGAGTTTTTAATTAATAAGCTTTTAAATATAATTGAAAAATTCTTAAAAATTCATATTAATGAACAGATAAAAAGTGGTGCTACAATAATACAGATTTTTGATAGTTGGGCTGGACTTTTAAATGAGAAAGATATTCCTAATTATATTTATATTCCAACACTTAATATAGTTAATCACATAAAATCTCTAAGTATCCCAGTTATCTGTTTTCCAAGAAATATAAAAAATTATAAAGAATTTTGTGAAATTGTTAAGCCAGATGCTATCAATATAGATTACAATGTTAATCCATCAAAAATTGTTAATGAATTGAATTTACCCATCCAAGGGGGACTTGACCCAAAAATATTATTAACTGATAAAGAAAATTTAAAGAAAAATACTTTAAAATATTTAGATATTTTTAAAGACCATCCATATATTTTTAATTTAGGGCATGGAGTTTTACCGGAAACAGATCCAAACATGGTTGACTATTTAGTAAAAACGGTAAAAGATTATTAAATGAAAAAGGCAATTATATTATTTAATTTGGGAGGTCCAGATAAATTAGAAAACGTTAAACCTTTTTTATTTAATTTATTCAATGATCCAGCAATTATAAATCTTCCAACTTTTTTTAGATATCCTCTTGCAAAACTAATTGCAAAAAAAAGAGAGCCTGTTGCCAAAAAAATTTATCAAGAATTAGGTGGATCCTCTCCGATTTTAAAACTAACTAAGGATCAGTCTAGTGCGCTTGAAAACAACCTTAATAAAAAAGATTCAAATAATACACATAAATGTTTTATAGTAATGAGATGCTGGCATCCAAGGGCAGAAGAGGTAATTAAAGAAGTTAAGTTATACGAGCCTGACGAGATTATTTTAATGCCATTATACCCCCAATATTCTGCTGCAACGTCTGGATCTTCAATTAAAGAATGGAAAAATGTTTGTAATAAAAATAACTATAATATTAAAACCAGCACCATTTGTTGTTATCCTACAGATCAAAAATTTATAAATGCTCATTGCAAAGAAATTTTAAAAAAAATTGAAGGTCTTTCAAATTACAAATTAATTTTTTCAGCACATGGTTTGCCTGAAAAGAATATTAAAAATGGCGATCCCTATCAATGGCAAGTTGAACAATCAGTTAAAAAAATAGTGGATAATTTATACATAAAAGATTTAGATTGGATTTTGAGCTACCAAAGTAGGGTTGGTCCACTAAAATGGATCGGACCTTCTACAGAAGATATTATTGTTGAAAATTCCAAAAACCAAAAACATATAGTGTTAGTTCCCATTGCCTTTGTGTCGGAACACTCAGAAACTCTAGTGGAACTTGATATTGAATATAAAGAACTTGCCATTAAAAATGGTTGTAAGGATTACACAAGAGTTCC
The DNA here is from genome assembly GCA_028221385.1 of Candidatus Pelagibacter sp. The sequence goes on along the minus strand of JAOIRP010000003.1, from coordinate 11,208 downwards.
TGCACTTGGTATAAATGAAGATTTTATTGAGGCCCTATCCGAATTAATTACTAAAAAGAATGAATATAAACTTAATGAAGAACTTTACCCACCCAAAGTTCAATGCCCTTCTAATTTTAAAAAATGTCCATGTTTAAATTATGAATAGTTATTTATTATTTAAAAGTTTGCATTTAATTGCAGTTATTTCATGGATGGCAGGATTGTTATATTTACCTAGAATTTTTGTTTACCACACCGAAAATCTTGAAGATAACAATACCTCATCAATATTTAAAATTATGGAAAAAAAATTATATTTATACATCATGATGCCAGCTATGGTTTTGTCTTGGATTTTTGGGATGATTTTGATTTCTAATATTGGTTTTGAAACTCTAAGCACCTTATGGATTAAAATAAAACTGATACTAGTTATTCTTTTAACGTTATATCATTTTTATTTAGGTAAGTTGCTTGAGGATTTTAGGTTGAACAAAAACACGAAATCTTCAAAATTTTTTAGAATTATTAATGAAGTGCCTACATTATTGCTTATTTTGATTGTTTTTATTGTTATTTTTAAACCACTCTAGACTTGTAATATTTAAAAGAACCTATATATTTAATATATCTTAGAAAATCCTAACCACAATCCCTCGTTAAATGAATATACAAGAATTGAAATTACAATCATCGGAACAGCTTATTACTAAAGCCGAAGAGCTTGGTATTGAAAATGCTAGCACATTAAGAAAACAAGAAATTCTATTTGCAATACTGAAAAAAGTTGCAGAGAAAGAAGAAATCACTGGTGCTGGTGTTTTGCAATTACTTCAAGACGGTTTTGGTTTTTTAAGGGCAATGGAGTCAAATTATTTGCCTGGACCAGATGATATATACGTAAGCCCAAGTCAAATTAGAAAGTTTGGTTTGCGGACTGGAGACACCGTAGAGGGCCCTGTTAGAGCCCCTAAAGAGGGTGAAAGGTATTTTGCACTACTGCAAGTCAGTAAAATAAACTTTGAAGAACCGGAGAAAGCTCGTCACAAAATAGCTTTTGATAACCTAACCCCACTATATCCAAACAAGCAATTAGTTATGGAGGTTGAGACTACAAAAATTGAAAAAAAACCAGATTTAACTCCTAGGTTAATTGACCTGGTAAGCCCAATCGGTAAAGGCCAACGATCAATCATTATTTCACCACCAAAAGCAGGAAAAACAATGATATTGCAAAGCATAGCAAACTCTATAGCAAAAAATTATCCCGAGTGTTACTTAATGGTTTTATTGATTGACGAAAGACCTGAAGAGGTGACTGATATGCAAAGAACAGTGAAAGGTGAAGTTATTAGTTCCACATTTGATGAGCCTGCATCTCGTCACGTTGCTGTTGCAGAAATGGTTATTGAAAAAGCAAAAAGATTAACTGAACATAAAAAAGATGTAATAATCCTTTTAGATTCAATCACTAGACTTGGTAGAGCTTACAATGCTGTTATTCCAAGTTCAGGAAAAGTTTTAACTGGGGGTGTAGATGCAAATGCGCTGCAACGCCCAAAAAGATTTTTTGGTGCAGCTAGAAATATTGAGGAAGGTGGATCCTTAACAATTATATCAACAGCATTAATTGATACTGGTAGTAGAATGGATGAGGTTATTTTTGAAGAATTTAAAGGAACTGGTAATAGTGAGACAATACTAGATAGAAAAATAGCTGAAAAAAGAATTTATCCAGCAATTGATATAACTAAATCTGGAACAAGAAGAGAAGAATTATTATTCAATAAAGATGATTTACAAAAAATGAATGTCCTGAGAAGAATTATTGCTCCAATGGGAACTATGGATGCTATTGAATTTATTAACTCAAAACTAAAGGACACGAAAAATAATGCAGAGTTTTTTAATTCAATGAATAAACCAGCTTAAATTTATTTTTGAATAATTTGTAATAGTTCATTTAATTCAGAGCTATAATTTTTCCATTTTTGTACAGACGATTTATAAATAGGGCTTCGTACTTGCGCCAAGCTTGCTGTAGCAACCGATTTTTTGTTTTTATAAAAAGTCATGCAATTTTCATCCCAATCAAGTTCACAATTTTTAAGTAATTTTTTTACTTCAGTTTCTTGATTTGTTATTAAATCTTCATAGTTGATATCGTAAATTCTGTCTCCAAATTTACTTTTCCAAAATGTCATTAATTCTCTATATAATATATAATATTTTCCTAAATTTTCTAAATTGTAACAAAAATTCAATTTCTTTGATGAGAAAAAATTTTTAAACATTGACCAGCAAGTATCCATTGGATCTCTATTGGAATGAATAATTTTACAATTTGGAAAAGTAGCAAGCAAAAATCCAATCCACTTAAAGTTTAATGGGGCCTTATCAGTGACAATATCTTTTTGAGTATCAAGTTTTTCAATATAATAATTTTGAAATTCTAAAAGTTTTTTTTCTGGTAAATTTTTATCATTTAGAAACAAATTTTTCTCTATAAAATTACCTATGTGATTTAACTCACCTGCTCCATGCACCTGCTCATGAGAAGAAAGTATTTGTTCTATAAGACTTGTGCCTGATCGTGGCATCCCAAGAATAAAAATAATTTTTTTATTTGAAGGTTTTATTTTTGTAAAACTTTTATTTTTAAAAAAATTTTTTATATCTAGAAATAAGTTTTTTTCACTTGTAATATTATAATTTAATTTTTCATCTCTCATTTTGTTTGCAATGTCTAAGTACTTAAAAGATTTCTTATACTCCTTTATGTCCTCAAAAGCCTTTCCAAGAGCAAAACTTAATATCATTTTATGATCATCAGATTTAATAGCTTCAAATTTTTCTTGCATGTCGTTTAGATGTTTATGTCCTGGTGTATATTTAGTAATAAGGCTAATCGCTTTATCTGGAGCTGTATTTTGTGGGTCTAACTTTAGGCAATAGTTTAAGTGATAAATTGCTTTATCAAAATTTCCAACTTGTTGATATATATTCCCCATGGTAAAATTTAGGATATAGCTTTCTTTATATGTGTTCTCTAATTTACTTAAAATCTCAATTGCTTCTTCATTTTTATCTATCTTTGACTTAAGATTTGCAAGAGTGATAGATGCATCTAAGAATAATGGCTTCACGGCAATAGCTCTATTTAAATATTCTTCTGCAGTTCTAGTATTTTCTAAATTTGAATGAACAAGACCAAGATTATTTAATATAAATATGTTGTTAGGGTCATTTTTGATCGCGTTATCTAAAACTTTAATAGCTTCTTCGTATTTATTTTGAGCATTATAAGATAATGCTAATAAATTTTTTAAAATATATGTTTCGGGGTATTTTTTTATAAGTGGAATTGATTTATTTATAACATCATCATATGATCCAACATTAAAATAATTAATAATTACTTGTATATCTGCCTTTAATTTTTCTTCTTGAGATATAATTTTCATCAAATTAAATAATTTTTTTATTTTTAAAAATTCTTTTTAAAGTTAGGATCATTAAATAATATTTAATTATATGAAACTTTTGTGGAATACCAATAAAAATCTTCCAGTGGGCTCAAATCTTGGAGAAGAGAGAACTATATTTTGGGGAAATTATCATTTTGTTAATTCATATCCTTGGATTTTAAATTTGCTATCTAAATTAGAAATAGAAGTAATTAATGACGCTCAAAATTTAGATGAAAATGAGAGCCTAATTATAGTTGATCATATGATCTCAACTAAGGAGTCTTTTTATTTTGATTTAAGCAATAAAGTAAAAAAAATATTTCTTATCCATCTAGGAGACGAAGGTGGTGCTGAAAAAAAAGACTTAGTTTATCCTTTATGTGAGCATATATGGAGAACTTTTAGTTTACCAATGTTTAAAAATTTTAAAAATGTTACATCTATTCCAATTGGTTATAAGTGCGATCCAAAAAAAGATAAAATCAATATTTTAAAAAGGAATTATAAGTGGTCTTTTTTAGGAACAACCCATGGGTCCAGCAGATATGATTTACTTGATAAACATAAAAATATAATGCCAAACTTTATAAATTTAACTGAGGATTTTTCTGGTAAAAAGTCAATGGATACAAACGATTATTATAAAATTCTAAATAATAGTATTTTTGCACCAATCCCACATGGTTATTTTCATCCAGAGACATATCGTTTATATGAAGCTCTAGAAGCTGGTTGTATACCAATAATAGAAAATCCATTTAAATTTTTTGATAATTTTCTACCAAATAACCCTTTACCAAGTGTTAATAGTTGGGAAGATTCATCAACTATTATTAAAAAATATTTAGAAAATAAAAAAGATATAGAAATCGTTGGGAATAAGATAAATGATTGGTGGACACAACATAAGGAAAATTTAAAAGAAACCTTTTTAATAATTAAAAATGTTTAAAAAAAAAGAGTTAGAAACAGTTTACGATTTACTCGTAAAAAAAGAATTATCACAAGCAAACAATCTTCTAATTAACCTAAGACAATTTGGCGTACTTCATCCAGAGTATTTATTTCTAATGTCACTATTTTTAATGGAAACAGGCAGAACTTATCTTGCCATAGATTCTTTATTGTTATCATTAAAAGTTGACAACACACCTGAGGTTATGAAGAAAAATAATTTTGAAGGTACTACTGAAAAATTAGTAGAAAAAAGATATGAGACACTTATTTCGATATTTGAAAAAATAAAAATTAGTGATTTAAAAAATATGGTAATACAAGCTAAGGAAAAAAATGATGCTTCTGAATTTCTTGAACATTTAAGTAAAGTAATGCCAGGGATTAGATTAAAAAATAAGTTATAAATAAATCATGACAATTTATGCATTATCTTCAGGACCCGGGACATCTGGAATTGCAGTTATAAGAATTTCTGGCCCAGAAGCTTCATTAGTAATCAAAAAGCTAACAGAAAAAAATATTCCTGAACCTAGAGTGGCAACCCTTAGAAAAATTAACTATATCAACACTTCTGAGCTCATCGATGAGGCTATGATTCTATGGTTTCCTGGACCAGAGAGTTACACAGGCGAAGATTTGGCTGAAATTCATGTCCATGGGAGTAAAACAGTGGTTGAAGCTATACATTCATCCATCTCTAAAATTAAAAATTGCAGGTTAGCTGAACCTGGAGAGTTTACAAAAATAGCGTTCCAAAATGGAAAAATAAATCTGCTTAAAGCAGAAAGTATTGGTGACTTAATAGCTTCAGAAACGGAGATTCAAAGAAAACAAGCAGTGCAAATCATGACTGGTAAATCAGCTGAAAGATTTAATTCACTAAGAGAAAAACTTCTAAAAATTTTATCGCATATTGAAGCTAAGATTGATTTTCCAGAGGAGGACTTACCTTCAGATATTTTAAAGAGTATTAAAAAAAGCTCATATGATGTTATTCAAAATTTAGAAAAAATTCTTAATGATCAAAAAATAGGAGAAAGAATTAGAGATGGTTTTAAGATTGCAATAGTAGGCCCACCTAATGCAGGCAAATCAAGTCTATTAAATTATTTAGCTAATCGAGATGCAGCGATTGTTTCTGAAACAGCAGGAACTACTAGAGATGTTGTGGAGGTACATTTAAATATCGATGGTTATCCTGTTATTATGTCTGACACGGCTGGCATACGTGAATCAAGAAATGAGATAGAAAGAAAAGGAATAAAATTATCAATTAATAGAGCTGAAGATGCAGATTTAAAGCTGGTAGTAATAGATGCAAAAAACGTTGAATTTACTGATCTTTTGTTGAATTTGCTTAAAAATGACTCAATATTAGTAGTCAATAAATCAGATTTAATAGAAGTAACTGAGACAACTGATTTTAAAAAATTTGATCATATTCTAATTTCAATTAAAAATAATATTAATTTAGATAACTTAATTTCAAAAATTAAAGATCACTTAAAAAATAAATTTATATCAAGTGAAGATATTTTAATTACTAGAGCAAGACATAGACAGCATCTTGAAAAATGCTTAGAACATCTAAAAAGTTTTAATGAAAAAAATGAAAGCGAAGATTTTGATAAAGCAGCAGAAGATTTACGACTTGCTACTAGAAATTTAGGAATGATAGTTGGAAAAGTAGATGTAGAGGAGTTATTAGGCTCTATTTTCAACGATTTTTGTATTGGCAAATAAGCCCTCTTTTCCTGGACTTTTGCTATAAATAAACCAATTTTTGTTGATAATCGTATCTTATTTTACTATCTAAACTCAAATCTTGTAAATATTTGAATCAGTTATAAATTTAATTCATGAAAAATGATTTATTTTTCGATGTAGTTGTTATTGGAGGCGGACATGCCGGTTGTGAAGCTGCGGCAGCTTCTGCTCGGCTTGGGGTTAATACTGCTCTGTTTACACACAAGATAGAAACAATTGGTGAGATGTCTTGCAACCCTGCTATTGGTGGTTTAGGTAAAGGTCATCTTGTAAGAGAGATAGATGCATTGGATGGAGTGATGGGTGAGGTTGCTGATAAATCAGGTATACAATTTAGACTATTGAATCGAAGCAGAGGCCCAGCCGTTAGAGGCCCAAGAACGCAGTCCGATAGATTCTTATATCGTAAATTTATGCAAGAAAAACTTCTAAACTACTGTAATTTAACAGTTTTTTCTGATCCTATAATAAGTTTTATTTTTAATAAAAACAGAATAAGTGGTTTTCATACAGAAAAAGGTAAGGAGATACTATGTTCTAGATTAATTTTAACAACAGGTACTTTTTTGAATGGTCTTATACATATTGGGGAAGAAAAAACATCAGCTGGAAGATTTAATGAAAGTGCATCCACAGGTTTATCAGAACAGCTAACTAAATATAATTTTAAAATTGGAAGACTTAAAACTGGAACACCTCCCAGACTAGATTCAAGAACTATTAATTATAAAAACTTAGAGGAACAGTTTGCAGATGATAATCCTTATTTTTTTTCTTTCTTAACTAAAAAAAATTACAACAAACAAGTCTCTTGTAGAATGACTTATACAAATGAAAGAGTACATAAAATTATCGAGAAGAATTTATCATCGAGCGCAATGTATTCTGGAAACATTAAAGGTGTTGGCCCAAGGTATTGTCCTTCTATAGAAGATAAAATTGTAAAGTTTGCTGATAAGAGCCGACATCAAATATTTTTAGAGCCTGAAGGCTTAAATGATCACACTATTTACCCAAATGGCATATCTACATCACTTCCTGCTGCTGTACAGCAAGAAATATGTAATAATATCACTGGTTTAGAGAATGTTAAGATTATAAGACCTGGATATGCGATTGAATATGATTATGTTGACCCTAGAGAATTATTTTTAACCCTAGAAACAAAAAAAATCCAAAATTTGTACTTAGCAGGTCAGATCAATGGTACTACAGGGTATGAAGAAGCTGCAGCTCAAGGATTAATAGCAGGAATAAATGCTGCTTTATCACTAAAAGAACAAGAGCCTTTTATTCTTGATAGATCAGATGCATATATTGGAGTTATGATTGATGATTTAGTTACTAAAGGGGTAGCAGAGCCCTACAGAATGTTTACTTCTAGAGCGGAATATAGACTAAGTCTAAGAGCTGACAATGCTGATCAACGTTTGACAACAAAAGGTATTAAAATTGGATTAATTGGTAGCTTACGAAAAGATTTATTTGAGGATAAACAGCAAAAAATTTCAAAAATTGTTGATAATATGAAGAAATCTAAAATTTCACCCTCGAAAGCAGTTAAATTTGGAGTAAATATTGCCAAAGATGGAGTTTTGAGAACTTCTAATGAGATACTAGCACAAAAAGGTGTTGATATGAAAAAAATTAGAGAAATTTGGCCTCAAATACCTTTTTTTAGCCAAGAAATTGATGAACAAATTGAAATTAATGATCATTATAGAGGATACTTAAAAAAACAAAAAGCCGATATTCTTGCCTTTAAGAGAGATGAGAACCTTATAATTCCAGATAAAATTGATTATGACGGCTTATCAGGACTTTCAAATGAAGTTAAATCAAAATTCAAGTCTATTCAGCCCAAAACAATGGGGCAAGCTCTAAGAATAGACGGAATTACGCCTGCTGCTGTATATATTTTGTTGTCACATGTCAAAAGAAAGTCTATTAAGCATACTGCTTAATGGATAAAGTTATTGATAAATACTTAAAAATAAATCATTTAAATGTTTCACGTGAAGCGTGTCTAGATTTTGAAAAATTCATAGACTATGTTCTTAAAAAAAATGAAATATTAAATATAATAGCTAAAAGTACTCAAAAAAGAGAAATAATAAGAGAAAGACACATAATAGACTCTGCACAAGCAATTGAATTTATTGATTTAAATAGCAATTCTGTATATGATTTAGGGAGTGGAGGTGGCTTTCCAGGTATAATATTAGGAATAATGTTAAAAAATACAGGCAGTAAAGTTAAAATGAAATTATTTGAAAAAAGTTATCACAAAAGTGTTTTTTTAAGAGAAGTTGTTAGAAAGCTCAATCTGGATATAGAAATAATCCAAAAGGATATCTTTGAAATAGCAGAATTGAATACAGGCACTATAATAGCTAGAGCATTTAAACCAATGCCTGTAATGCTTAAGTTAGTAAATGAAAAATTTGTAGAATATAAAAATTTAATATTATTTATGGGAAAAAAAGGAAGAGAAGCTTTGGAAGAAAGCAAAAAAAATTGGATATTTGAATATGAAGAAAAAAAAAGTTTAACAAGCGAAGACTCATTTTTGATCAATATTAAAAATATTAAAAAAATATAAAATGCAAATTATATCAGTGATAAATCAGAAGGGCGGGGTTGGAAAAACAACTACAGTTATAAATTTAGCAGCAGGGCTAGCACAACAACAAAAGAAAATATTAGTAATTGATTTAGACCCACAAGGAAATGCCACGACGGGTCTTGGATTATCAAATTTAGAAAACTCCAGCGATACAATTTATGGAGTACTTAATGGAGAGACGGAAATAGCTGCTGTAATTAAAAAGACAAATTTTAATAATTTGGATATAATAACTTCTAATGTTGACTTATCTGGTTTAGAAGTGGAAACTGCCGGAGATAGTAAAAGAGCTTTTATTTTAAAGGATCAATTAACCGCATATTTAAACAATTCTAGCACATCATATGATTATATACTTATAGACTGCCCCCCATCCTTGAGCTTGCTGACTGTCATGGCTTTAGTGTCGTCAAACTCACTTTTAGTACCACTTCAAACTGAGTTTTTTGCCCTAGAGGGAGTTACTCAACTTATTAAAACGATAGAAAGAGTGAAGGTTAGTTTAAACCCTAATTTAGAAATTAGAGGTATACTTTTAACGATGTACGATAAAAGAAATAAGTTATCATCACAAGTAGAAAAAGAAGCTAGAGATTTTTTTAATGAAAAAGTCTATTCAACTGTAATTCCTAGAAATGTAAGATTATCTGAAGCACCATCACATGGTATGCCGGTATTAATTTATGATAAATTATGTCCTGGTAGCAAATCTTACTTTAGCTTTACAAATGAATTTATGAACCAAGAAACTATTATTGGAAGTGTAGCTTAATGGATTCAAATAAAATTAAAAAAGGGTTGGGTAGGGGTTTATCATCCTTAATTGGAGAAACAAAAGTTCAAAATAGTGTAAATAAATTATCTATAAGCAATTTGGTAAGTAATAAGTATCAACCAAGAAAAAATTTTGATGAAGAAAATTTACAAGAATTGGTTAATTCTATAAAGGAAAGAGGAATCATACAGCCGATCATAGTCAGAAAGTCTAATACAGATAAATCTAAACATGAAATCATTGCTGGTGAAAGAAGATGGATTGCAGCTCAAAAAGCTGGCTTGCATGAAGTTCCGGTAGTCGTTATCGAGGCCGATGATTTAAGATCTTTAGAATTTGCCATAGTAGAAAACGTGCAAAGACACGACTTAAACCCAATTGAAGAAGCTGAGGGATATAAAAGACTTATTGACGATTTTACATATAACCAAGAAAAAGTTGCTAAATTTATTGGCAAAAGCAGAAGTCATATTACCAACTGTTTAAGATTATTATCATTACCAACAGACGTAATAAATTTTATTAAAGAAAAGAAATTAACAACTGGCCACGCAAAAATACTTATTGGTTTGGATAATCCTACACATGTTGCCAATAAGATTATTGAAAAAAAACTTTCCGTAAGACAAGCTGAGAGTCTTGTTAGAGTCTTCAAAATGAAAAAAGGATCTTTAAAAAATTTAAAAGATCCAAATTTACAATCTTTAGAGTCGTCCATTATTGAAAAAATTGGTCTAAAAGTTTTTATTAAAAATACTAAAAAAAACCGTGGTGCAATAACTATTGAATATAAAGATTTAGATCAGTTAAATAAAATTGTTAAAATATTGAAATCTAATTATTAGCGGTAGAAGCTTGCTCGATAATAAAATCTGACAGCACACTTAATGAAATGGATGAATTTTTTTTAATTAAAAGCTCTATTTCATTAATCCTAAAAATTAAAAGCTTAATATTTTTGTGAGACCATTTATTGATTTGATCTTTTACGATCTGTTTATCTTTCCAAAATATAGGTGGCTTAATAGATGAAATTGCAGAGTCTATATTGTTTGATATTTTTATTTCTTGAAATAGTTTAAGAAGCCTTTTTGATTTTGCTAACATAGTTCTAATTACAATAATACAATCTTCTAAGTTGTAATTATTTTCGTTTAAAATATTCAAAGTCTTATTTTTATTTTTGGCCAAACAGCTGTCAACCAACTCAGTTACTGAATAATTTTCTGCTAAATTTGTAAGTTGTAAAATTTCTGATATTTCAATTCTTTTTTTATTTTTAATAAAGCTTTCAATTTTATTGAGTTCATTTTTAAGGTTTTGTCGATCACCCCTACATCTATTTACAATTAAATTAATAGCTTGTTGAGAAATTTGAATCTTATTATTTCTGAAAAATTGGCTCGCTAAAGAAGATAGAGTTTGATTGTTATCTTCATAAAAAGCAATACAAACAATTTCTTTATTTTTTTCAAATAATAATCGTAATTTTGATCTTTTTTCTAAACTTCCTGAATTTAAAATTAAAACTAAATCATTAATTTTTTTTTCGAGTATTTCCTCTATAATTGATGTGATCTTATCTGTCGTGCGGCTTATTATAATTAATTTTTCATTTTCAAAAAAGGATT
>JAOIRP010000029.1 GCA_028221385.1 Candidatus Pelagibacter sp. | reverse complement strand
ACCAAAGGCTAGACCATGATTGGATACACAAATGGATGCCAACAGATGGTAGTGTTCAATTTGAAAATTTAACTAACAGCATGGGCGTGCTTGTTGTCTCAGGTCCAAAAGCAAGAGAATTAATGACAAGAGTTTCTAGAGATGATTTTTCTAATGAAAACTTTAAATGGTTGAGTGCAAAAAATGTAGATATTGGAAACGCTCCAGTAAATGCAATGAGAGTAAATTTTGTGGGAGAACTTGGCTGGGAACTTCATCACCCAATTGAATATCAAAACCATATATTTGATAAACTGATGGCTGCAGGTAAAGATTTAGGTCTTAAACCTTACGGTATTAGAGCAATGAATAGTTTGAGACTTGAAAAGTCTTACAAACTTGTTGGAACTGAATTATCAATTGAGTATTCACCATATGAATCCGGTTTAGATAGATTTATTCATCCGAACAAGGGTAAATTTATTGGTTTAGATGCTCTTAATAAGTGGAGAGAAAAAGGATTTGAAAATAAATTAGTAACTATGGAAATTCACAAAGTAGATGATGCTGATGTTTTAGGAAATAATCCAATTTACAATGATGGAAAAGTTGTTGGAAGAGCAACAGGTGGAGACTTTGGGTTTAGATTAGACAAATCAATAGCTTTAGGCATGGTTAAGCCTGAGATTGCGACAACAGGACAAAAATTGAAAATTGATATTCTTGGTAAAATGTACGATGCTACTATCTTGGATGAGAGTCCATATGATCCAGAAAATAATTTATTGAGAGCATAATGAAAATATTAGTAGCTGTAAAAAGAGTAATTGATTACAACGTTCAAATCAGAGTTAAAGAGGATGGGACTGGTGTTGTCACAGACAATGTTAAAATGTCAAGTAATCCCCCAGATGATAATGCTATTGAAGAAGCTGTAAAAATTAAGGAAGCAGGTAAAGCAACAGAAATTATTGCCGTTACTGTAGGTGAAGAAAAGTCACAAGAAACAGTAAGAAAAGCATTAGCAGTTGGCGCAGATAGAGGTATTTTAATCAAAGCAGAGGGAACAATTGAACCACTAGCTGTGGCAAAAGCATTACAAAAAATTGTAGATAAAGAAAAACCAGATTTAGTATTTATGGGCAAGCAGGCAATAGATGATGACTGTAACCAAACTGGGCAAATGTTAAGTGCTTTATTAAATTGGCCGCAAGCAACTTTTGCCTCAAAAATTGAAATTAAAGATAAAATTTTAGAAGTTACAAGAGAAGTAGATGAAGGTTTAGAAACAATTGAGGTTAATATTCCATCAATTGTGACATGTGATTTAAGATTAAATGAACCAAGATATGCTTCATTACCAAATATAATGAAGGCTAAAAAAAAACCCTTAGAAATTTTAAGCGCATCAGATCTGGGAATTGATATGACACCTAGGGTACAACAAATTAAGGTTGAAGAACCACCTAAAAGAAAAGCAGGAATCAAAGTTGCAAGTGTTGCCGAACTAGTTAGTAAACTTAAAAACGAGGCAAAAGTAATATAATGTCAGTTTTATTAATAGCAGAACACAACAATAAAGAAGTAAGACCATTTACATTAAATGCAATTACAGCAGCATCTCAAATTGACACAGATGTGCACGTTTTACTAATAGGTAATAACTGTGGAGATGTTGCTAAGTTATTATCTGAAATACCAGCTGTTAAAAAAGTATTACATGCTGAAGCAGCATATTATGAAAATTATTTAGCTGAAAATTACGCACCACTAGTTATAAAAACTTCTGAAAATTATTCTCATATAGTCAGTTCAGCAAATACGTTTGGTAAGAATTTAATGCCAAGAATTGCAGCAAAGCTAGATATATCTCAGGTGAGTGATATTATTAAAGTAATCTCAGTAGATACGTTTTTAAGACCGATTTATGCCGGAAATGCATTTGCAACAGTGAAAAGCACTGATGCAAAAAAATGTATAACAATTAGACCAACATCATTTGAAGCTTGTGAAACATCTGGTGGATCTGCTCCAGTAGAAAAAATTGAAGCAACAGAAGAATTTAAATTATCAAAATTTGTTAAAAGAGAAGAGGTTAAATCAGATAGACCAGAACTTGGAACAGCTAGAGTTGTAGTTTCAGGGGGAAGAGGAATGCAAAATGGAGAAAATTTTAAATTGATAACTGATATTGCAGATAAATTAAATGCTGCAATTGGAGCTTCAAGAGCAGCAGTTGATGCTGGTTATATTAGTAATGAGCATCAAGTTGGTCAAACAGGAAAAGTTGTAGTTCCAGATTTATATATTGCTGTTGGAATTTCAGGTGCAATTCAGCATCTTGCTGGAATGAAAGAAAGTAAAATAATTGTTGCTATAAATAAAGATGGAGAAGCACCAATATTTAGTGTCGCAGACTATGGTCTAGAAGCTGATTTATTTGAGGCGTTACCCCAATTCTTAGAAGAATTGAATAAATTAAATAGTATACAAAAATAATCAGTACTGTAAAAATCAAGATATGCCTAGAGAAGCAATGGATTATGATGTGGTAATCGTTGGCGGTGGTCCGTCAGGACTGTCTACGGCAATTAAACTTAAACAATTAGATCCCGAATTAAATGTTTGTTTATTAGAAAAAGCTTCTGAAATCGGGGCTCATATTTTAAGTGGAAATGTTTTTGAAACAAGAGCGTTAGATGAGCTATTACCAAATTGGAAAGATTTAAACTCTCCAATTAAAACAAAAGTTTCAAAAGAAAAATTTTTATTTTTAGGAAAAAAATCATCTTTGAGTTGGCCAACATGGCTACTACCATCTGTTCAACAAAATCATAATAATTATATAATAAGTTTAGCTAATTTATGTAGATGGCTTGCAGAACAAGCTGAAGCTTTAGGTGTAGAAATATTTCCTGGGTTCCCTGCTAGTGAAATTTTATATAATGAAGATGGTTCAGTTAAAGGTGTCGCCACACAAGATATGGGTATTGATAAAGAGGGAAATAAAAAAGATAGCTATGAACCAGGTATAGAATTATTAGGAAAAGTTACAGTTTTTGCTGAGGGGTGCAGAGGACATCTTGGAAAAGAATTAATTGAAAAATTTGATTTATCAAAAGATAAAAACCCACAACAATATGGAATAGGTTTTAAAGAGATTTGGGAAATTAATGAGCAAAATCATGAAGAGGGGATGGTAATGCATACAGCAGGATGGCCGTTAGATAATAATACCTACGGTGGAAGCTTTATCTATCATGCTGAAAATAAACAAGTCTTTTTAGGATATGTAATTGGCCTTGATTATAAAAACCCACATCTTTCACCATTTGATGAATTTCAAAGATTTAAAACACATCCATCAATAAAAAAAATAATAGAAGGTGGAAAAAGAATTTCGTATGGTGCAAGAGCGTTGATAGAGGGTGGAATACAAAGTTTACCTAAAATGTTTATGCCAGGTGCGTTACTTGTTGGTTGTGATGCGGGAACATTAAATATGCCAAAAATTAAAGGATCACACACTGCAATGAAAAGTGGGATGATTGCAGCAGAAACAATATTTGAAAGCATTAAAGAAAAAAAAGATTTATCAGTTTATGAAAACAAATTTAAAAAAAGTTGGGTTTATGATGAACTGCATAGAGCTAGAAACGTTAAACCAAGTTTTAGTTGGGGCTTGATCCTTGGAATAATATTTACAGGAATAGATCAAATTTTATTTAGAGGTAAATTACCTTTTACGCTTAAGCACAAACATGCAGATCATGAAACTTTAAAACCTGTAAATGAAATGCCAAAAATAGATTATCCCAAACCTGATAATATAATTACTTTTGATAAGACAAGTTCAGTTTATTTAACAGGCACTAATCATGCGGATAATCAACCAGTGCATTTAAAACTTAAGGATCCAAATTTACCAATTAATTACACTTTAGAAAAATTTGATGAACCTGCTCAAAGGTATTGTCCAGCAGGTGTTTATGAAGTTCAAAAAGAAAATGATGTAAATAAATTTGTGATCAACTCTCAAAATTGCATTCATTGCAAAACTTGCGATATTAAAGAACCTTCTCAAAATATTACATGGGTTACACCCGAAGGTAGTGGTGGTCCAAAATATGGAAATATGTAAAAATTAAATTTTATTAACTAAAAAGATAAAATTAACCCAACAACAAAGATAAGTGACGCAAATAAACTAAAGAAAACTAAGTTAATTTTGTTTTCTTTCTTTTTTTCTTCCCTGACTCTAGCTAGCAAATCATTAATATCAACTCTACCAGGGAACTTATTTACAGTTTCTTTAGGGGTCGCTAAAGAAGCTTGTGCAAGATTTTGAGTATCTGTTCTAACTAGTTTTTCTGCGCTCATGAGAATAATAAATCATTTTCGTACATAAAAAACAATTTAACCAATGTTCAAAATGGGTTAAACTTGTTTACTTGAGTGTTCATTTTGGGTACAAACTTTGAAATTTATAAACTTATGCCACGTAGTATTCCTAACTTTAAAGAACAAGTTCATTTCGAAGATATTTATAAAACATTGGAAGATAACTATTCATCGATTGGTTCTATTTGGATGCCTCTACAACTGGAATGGATAAATGGTATCTATCAGACCTTTAAAGACTATGAAAAGTTTATGATTATTGCACATTTATTATCTAGGACATTTGAATTTTATTCAAAAAATTTTGTAAGATTAACCTATGATGAATTTTATGATCAAAAGCAGATTGAAATAGAAAAATATAATATAATGGATATAGCAAAAAATCTTAATATACCGAAAGAAACAGCTAGAAGAAAAATTAAAGAATTAGAAGAAATTGGTCATATTAAGAGATTTAATAAAAAGATTGTTGTCGATAATGGTACTTGGCCGAATGTTCAGCCCACAAATACAATTAAAAGAATATCACGTTTCTTTGCAACTTTTTCAAAAATACTTTGTGAAAAAAAAATATTATCAAAAACATTTTCTACTGAAGAAATAACAAAAATAATTAAAGAATATTTTTCACATGTTTGGAAACTATATTATGATATGCAGATACCAATGTTATTAAATCATAAAAAAATGCATGGTGATTTAGAGACCTTTCATGTTTGGGGTGTTTGCATAGTAAATCAAGTTATTAATGCAAGTAGAAATGATAATAGCAGTATGAGTAAGGAGTATTATTTAGATAGATTTATCTTTCAAGGACATGAGGGCTTAACAGGTGTTAATGCTATGTCAATTTCAGATATTTCAGGCATACCAAGAGCAACAGTCATTAGAAAATTAAACAGTTTGGTTAAAAATAATTTTTTAAAAATGGATAAAAAAAAACTTTATGTTTCAACAGGCTTTCATCAAAAGAAGAAAATAAATATACAAAATGAAACTCTTTCAAATTTATCAAAATTTGCTTCAAATATTTATAATTTAAATATTTACCAAAACTTTAAATAAATCTTAGCTAGTCTTTCTTACGATATAGACAAAAATTAAAGATGTTATCATCATTATTAATGCATAAGCTGCTGTAGGTACAATATAAATCATTTCATCAAATAATTGAGTTGAAACAAATACTGCTAAAGTACCATTTTGCAAGCCACACTCTAATGATATACATCTTCGTTGTGCAACTCCAGATGCAAAAAATTTGGCAACATAAAATCCTACAATCATCATTACAATATTAAGAAGTAAAGCAATTAAACCAG
>JAOIRP010000028.1 GCA_028221385.1 Candidatus Pelagibacter sp. | reverse complement strand
TTATAATTGTATATGATGGGTTATTAGCACGGTGAGGATATGCAACATGACCTTGAGATCCAATTATTGTTAATTCTCCAGTGACACTTCCTCTTCTTCCAATTTTAATCATTTCGCCAAGTTTATTAGGGTTAGTTGGCTCCCCAACCAAACAAAAATCTATTTTTTCTTTCTTTTTTTTTAGGTAATCAACTACTTTTTTAGTACCATTAATTGCAACACCTTCTTCGTCACCAGTAATCAGCAAGCTGATAGACCCTTTAATTTCTTTATTATTTGATACAAAGTTATTTACAGCAACAACCCAGCTTGCAATTGCACTTTTCATGTCATTTGCACCTCTTCCAATAAGATGATTTTTTTTAATAGCAGGACTAAACGGTTTTATAGTCCAATCTTTTAAGTCTCCAGGAGGTACCACATCTAAGTGACCAGCAAACATGAAGTTTGGTTGAGATTTTCCTAATCTTGCATATAAATTTTTTACAGGTTTAGAGTTTTTGTCTTTAAACTCTAAAATTTTACAATTGAACCCAATAGCGGTCAATTTTTTTGCTAAGAATTTCATGATACCGGCATCTATTGGTGTAATGGTTGGAAATTTTATTAGCTCTTTCGCTAAAGTAATTTCATTATAAGTTGGCATTTTAGTCTCTCAATAGATCGTTAACTGAAGTTTTAGATCTAGTTTTTTCATCAACCTGTTTAATAATTACTGCACAATATAGAGATGGTGCCAATGGATCATTTTTATTTGGTAGAGATCCTGGCACAACAACAGAATAAGGTGGTATTTTTCCATAAATAATTTCACCTGTTTTTCTATTAACAATTTTAGTGGATTGGCCAATATACATTCCCATACTTAATACGGAACCTTCTCCAACTATCACACCTTCTACTACTTCAGACATTGCTCCGACAAATACATTATCTTCAATAATTGTGGGAAGTGCTTGGGCTGGTTCTAAAACACCTCCAATTCCCGATCCTGCTGATATATGGCAATTTTTTCCAATCTGACAACAGCTTCCCGCACGACTAAAGGTATCCATCATAGTACCCTCATCAATATAAGAACCAATATTTACATAACATGGCATTAAGACAGCATTTTTTCCAACGAAAGAACCTTTTCTAACTGGAGAGTTGGGAACCATTCTAAAGCCAGCTTTTTCAAAATCTTTTTTGGCCCAGCCTGCTGTTTTTCCTTTTAGTAAATGAGCCTTGTCATGCCAAGCGCTATAAGGGCCACTTAAAGTTTCCATACCATGAATTCTAAAACTTAACATAATCGCTTTTTTTATATGTTGATGAGTGATCCATTCACCATTGATTTTTTCTGCTACTCTAGATTTTCCACTATCAAGGTCTTCAATAATTTGGTTGATTGTATCTTTTATTTTTTTATCGGAATTTTGATTTACTTGATCTTTATTATCCCATGCTTCGTTAATTATTTTTACAAATTCTGTCATATTTCTTTATTGTTAGATTAATTATGCTGCTTTTAATATATTAATTTTTTGGAGAAAAGAAGGCAAGTTCTTAATCTTATAATCAATATAAGGTTTATCAGCATCCTTTTTTGCAAAAGCTTCCTCATTTTCAAGCCAACACGTTTTCATTCCTAGGTTTTTAGCTTGCTCTAAATTATGAGCAATATCTTCTATTAATATTGATTTTGTTGGTTCTATTTTAAACTTATCAATTATCTTTTTATAAGGGTCTATATGTGGCTTAGGAACAAAATTGGCATCCACAATATCAAACGCACCATCGAATAAGCCATCAATACCTAATTGTTTAGTAACATTTTCTACATGAGCATGGGATCCATTAGTAAATATGAATTTTTTTTCTTTTATCTTAATTAGTTCATCTTTTAATTTTAGATCTTTTGGTAGCCAGCTAATGTCTATATCATGAACAAATTCTAGGAATTCATGAGGGTCAATACTGTCTTGTTTCATCAATCCAGATAATGTTGTGCCATATTCATAGAAATATTTTTTTTGGATTTCTTTAGCTTTAATTAAATCTACATTCATTTTTTTGGATATAAATGCACTCATTTTTTTATCTACTTCAGAAAACACCTCCGTTTGTCCTGAGTAAAGTGTGTTATCTAGATCAAAAATCCAGTAATTTATATTTAATAAATCTTTCATTCTCTAATTAAAGTCCCTGAACCTTTATCAGATAATAACTCAAATAAAAGTGAGTGATTTTTTCTTCCATCAATTATTACTACGCCTCTAACTCCATTACTTGTAACATCTAGACAATTGTTAATTTTAGGTATCATTCCACCAGAAATAATTTTTTGTTCAATTAATTTATTTGCCTCACTTGAGTTTATCTCAGGTATAAGTTTTTTTTCATTATCAAGTACGCCTTCCACATCACTTATAATCATTAATCTTCTTGCCTTAAGTACTTTAGCTATTGAACCAGCAACTGTATCTGCATTGATATTAAAAGTTTGATTGTTTTCATCTAATCCTAATGGTGCAAGAACGGGCACTTCATTAACTTTAATAATTTCTTTTAAAACATTAGTTTTAATGTGAGTGGGAGTACCTACAAAACCTAATTTGTCACTTTCAGGTTTTACAGTTATTATATTGTATTCTTTTGAAGTAATTCCTCTTGTTTCACAAGATTGATCCTTTAAAGCATCAACAATTTCCTTATTAAATTCAATCAATACATCTTCAACTATATTGATGGTATCTTTATTTGTAACTCTTAGTCCATCAATAAAACTACTTTCAATATTCAGTTCATTTAATTTGTTATTTATTCTTTTACCTCCACCATGAACAATAATTGGATTAAAACCAAGCTTCTTCAAAACACCAACATCTTCTATGAAAATTTTAAATAATTTTGGATTAACTAAAACACTTCCACCACACTTAATAACAATAAATTCATTGTTATACTTTTCTAAGTATTTTTTTACCTCTTCAAATGTTGGACCGTCTTTAGGCAAAATGTTTATTAACACTTCTTCTTTTAACGATGACATTTAAGTTGTTTTGATAGTCATTTTTCGTTGCACTATATATTGTTGGATCATTGTAAAGATGTTGTTGAAAGACCAATAAATCACTAGTCCAGCAGCGAATGGAGCAAGTATTACAGTTAAAAATAATGGAAAGAACATAAATATTTTAGCCTGTATAGGATCTGGTGGAGTAGGATTTAGTTTTTGTTGAATAAACATTGTTATACCCATAATGATTGGCCAGGCACCTATTAATAAGAATGATGGTGGGTCCCAAGGTATTAATCCAAAAAGATTAAAGATAGAAGTAGGGTCTCTATCACTTAAATCCTTAATCCATCCGTAAAAAGGCATGTGACGCATTTCCAAAGTTACAAAAAGAATTTTATAAAAGGCAAAGAAAACTGGTATTTGGACAAGTATAGGCAAACAGCCACTCATCGGATTTACTTTTTCTTTTTTATAAAGGGCCATCATTGCTTGTTGTAATTTCATTTTATCATCTTTATGAAGCTCCTTTAGTCTGGCCATTTCAGGGGCTAAAAGTTTCATTTTTCCCATACTCTTAAAGCTAAAATTTGCTAGTGGAAAAAATGCTAATCTAATACAAACTGTAACAGCAACAATCGCTAGACCATAATTGCCTAGCAATTTGAAAAAATAATCTAAAGCAAAAAATAATGGTTTTGTTATAAAGTACATAAAGCCCCAATCAATAACTAGATCAAATTTATTAATATTTAACTTTTCAGCATAGCCATCAATAATGTTTACTCTTTTAGCCGCTGTAATAATTTGAATCTTTTCCTCTAATGAACTGTTTGGACCAACCTCTGCACCTTGAGTAGAAATATAGTTTGCACGAAATTTATTTTTATAATCAAAAGTCGTCTTAAATTCTTTGCCTTTTTGAGGAATAATTGATGTAATCCAATATTTATCTGAGATACCGACAAAACCCTCTTGTGCAACTTGAGTAAATTTTTTTTCTTGAATATCGTCATAATCTTCCTCAATTAATTCATCATCAAGGACAGATAAAAATCCTTCATGTAAGATGTAAAACCCAGATATTTCTGGCAATTCATTTCGAATTATTTGCCCGTAGGAATAAAAATTATAAGATTTGTTCGATTTATTTATTATTTTTTCCTTTATGGTAAATAAAAATTGATCATCTAAACTTATATGTTTTTCAAATGTAATACCTTGATTATTACTCCAGGATAATTTTATTGGGTTATTGTTTTTTAAAATGTTATTTCCAGATATTTTCCAAATAGTTGACGCATTTGGGATGTCTATATTTTTATTATTTGTAACAAAACCACTTTCAATTACATAACCATCATCAACATTTCTAGGACTTAATAACTTTACATTTTCATTACCATTAAGTTCAACATTATAATCTTTAAAAGTTAAATCATCTATAGTTGCTCCTTTTAGTGAAATAGAGCCAATTATATTATCGTTTTCAAACTTAATTCTATCATTTGCTTTTAACGCCTCTTCTCTAGAGAGTTTTGTAAAGTTTTCATTTTTTTCTAAACTAGGTGTGTCAGTATTTGACACCTCATTGTTTTGTTTGGCTAAATTTTTTTTGATAACCTCAGGATCAGGTTGAAAAAAAAGACTATAAAGAATTATAACTGCTGCACTCAATGATATCGCAGCTATTACATTTTTATTTTCCATTACTTTTACCTCTTAATTCATTATCCACTGGATCGAAGCCGTTTCTTTTAGAGTAAGGGTGACATGATAATATTCTTTTCGTTGCCTTAAAAAGTGCTTTAACTAATCCATAAGTGTTTAGACAGTCGATTGCATACTGAGAACAAGTTGGAAGATATCTGCATGATGGAGCCAAATAGGGACTTACAACTGATCTATAAATTTTAATCACTGCTATTAAAATATTTTTTATCATTTAATTTTTTTAAAATCTTGAAATAAAGTTTCTTTTATTACCTGATAATCATTGTTTAGCATAGTTGTTTTCGCCATTACAAGATAAGATAAATTAAAGTTAATTGATATTTTTTTAACTGAATCGTTCATAATATTTCTTAATCTTCGCTTAACTTTGTTTCTTTTTACAGCACTCTTAATTTGTTTTTTTTTAGCTACAAAACTGATGTTTAATTTTTTATTATTCTTATTTTTAAGGAATCCAAAAAAAAGAGTGATGTATTTATTAGAAATCTTTTTTTGTTTGAGTAAGTTTTTGAAATCTTCGTTTTTTGAAAGAGCAACTATTTTGCTTTTCATCGGCTGTTATCTATTTTTTCTTTTTAACTTTGGGCGTTAAAGTTTTTCTACCTTTTGCTCTTCTTCTAGCTAATAGTTTTCTTCCACCCTTAGTTGACATCTTTTTACGAAATCCTGTTTTACGTTTTCTTTTAATATTACTTGGTGAATATGTACGTTTCATAGGCTTTGTTTAATTTTTATAAAATTTTCAATCTTTATAGTAATTAAATGTATAAATAGCAAATAGAAGATTTTATAATAGTTATGCTTTAATATGGATAAATCTAAAAAAATAAAAATTATTTTAGGGTTAATTTACTTGATTGTACTTTCATTGTTTTTGTACTTTTTATTTTCCAAGTTTAACTTGAACGATTTTAGTAGTCTGCAGATAATTCAA
This sequence comes from Candidatus Pelagibacter sp., assembly GCA_028221385.1. The sequence continues at coordinate 382 of JAOIRP010000028.1, read as the reverse complement.
AAAAATGTAGATAATCTTAACTCTCTAAAGAGTAATAATTTTATTTTATTAAGCTTAGCTTTTTTCTTATTTACTGTTTTATGGGTTTTTCTATTAGGTTTTGGTACACCCGTTGCTCTAATTGGTGGATTCATATTTGAAAAATGGATTGGTACTTTATTAATCACATTTAGCTTAACGGTTGGTTCACTATGTTTGTACTGTATAGGAAAGTATTTTTTTTATGATTTATTAAAAGATAAGCTTCTAAATAGGTTTAATAAATTAGAAAAAGTTTTTGATGATAAGCAATTTACAGTAATGGTGATTTTTAGATTTGTAGGAATTGTTCCTTTCTTTGTGGCAAATTTACTTCCAGTAATTTTTAATATCAAACTGAAAG
>JAOIRP010000027.1 GCA_028221385.1 Candidatus Pelagibacter sp. | reverse complement strand
CAATGTGGATGACACCATTTTATTTATTTTTTGGAGTACTAGTTGTTTATATTTTTCAGGCTCAAATAAACTTAAAAAGATTGAATAAATTTATTTCAGCATTTTTAATTCTATTTTTTATTTCACCATTCCTTTATGCCTATATTTCAATTACCAAAAAAGACAAAAGAACAGACTATTTAGGAAAACAAATAGCTATTAAAACTCAATATGCTTGGAGCCAAGACCATAAAGAACCGATTAATGTTGTACTTGGAAATGAGTGGCTAGCTGGAAATTTATCATATCATCTTGAATCTAGGCCAACCTGGGAGGGAGTTATTACAGAAGATAAACTGAATTTGTTATCTAAGTTTACTTGTATAGATAATATTTGTATTGGATATAAATGAAAAAAATAAAGATTTTAATTCCAGTTTATAATGATTGGGAGTCAGTTTTTAAACTCCTAGAAAATATAAATCTAGAAGCCTCTAAAATAGATATCAATTTTTCTGTAATTATAGTCAATGACTCATCAACAGATAGTATACCTAAACTTTCTACTAGTTTAGATAATTTAAAATCTATTCAAATTATCCAGATGAAAGAAAATAAGGGACATGCAAGATGTAATGCTGTTGGATTAAAATATATTTATGAAAAAGAAGATTTTGATTATGTAATTCCAATGGATGCCGATGGAGAAGACAGACCTGAAGAGCTTAGTTTATTGATTGAAAAAATTAAAGAATATCCAGATACAGCCGTTACAGCTAATAGAATAAAAAGATCAGAAGGGCTTATGTTTAAGTTTTGTTATTTAGCACACAAATATTTAACCTTTGTTTTTGCAGGACAAACAATTAAATACGGTAATTACACATGTCTTCCAAAGTCAGTAGTTAATGCAATGGTTAATGAACCAGCAACGTGGAGTAGTTTTTCAGGATCATTGGCCAAGATAGCAAAAGAAAAAAATTATATTCCATCTGAAAGAGGCACAAGGTATTTTGGTCCTTCTAAAATGAGTTTTATTAATTTATTAAAACATTCTCTTTCAATTATTGCAGTTTTTAAAACAACACTAATAATTAGATCTATATTATTTTTAATTGTTTACTTATTTTTAGTCGTAGGAAAAATATCAGTTATTACATTAATACCAGTTATAGCGGTTATTATTATGATGCTTTCAGTTTTTATTTTATCAAAAAGGGAAAATATGTCAGAATATAATAGTTCATTAGAAAATATCGAGAGTATAGATAAAATTAAATGAAAAAAATAATTATAATTATTACTTTAAGCTTATTTGCTTCAAGCAATCTATTTGCTGAGAGTTTTAAGTTAAATAACTTTAATTTGTGGCTTTCTGAAAATGGATATCATCAATATTTAAACATTAAAGAAAACCCAGTATGCAAAGAAGAACCAAAATATAGCAATCTTTGGTATTATAATAAATGTGATAAATTTCAAGGATCTAACAATCTAAATATCAATATAAAAAATAAAGAATTATCAGGTACTAATATTGCCTATCATTCGAACCCAAACAGAGACTCACTGATTTATTATTTATGGAAATACTCATATAGAGATAGAGGCCAACATTTAAAAGAGTTTAAACCTACAAATAATTCCTACGATTTTAAATTCAACTTAATTGAAGATAAATTTATAAAAAAGCAAATGAAAACTAAAGGTATCCTTAGTTATTTGTATTTCCAAAATGGTGAAGTATTAATTGACGAATTTTCTCCCAAAGAAAGACTGGGAGAGTTTTTAAATAATGAGACAAAATTTTATTCAATGTCAATGGGTAAGTCAGTAACTTCTTATATACTAGGTCACGCGATATGTGAGGGCTATATTGATGGAGTTGATGCAAGAGTAAATGACTGGCCTGTAATAAAAGATTCACTTTATCATGATCAAAAATTAATTAACTTTTTAAATATGAATACTGGTGATCAAAAATATGTTGATGAATACAATGGTAAAGTCACTACATTAGGCGCGTATGAAGATGAAGATATTGAAACAACTATGCGCTTACACTTTAGAAATAAAAATACAAAAAAATCTAAGGAAATTTATAATTACAATGGATTTGTTACTCAGTTAATTTTGAACTATATAAAATTTAAAACTGGTGAAGATTACGACAAACTTTATAGCAAGATTTTCAATGATAAAGTAAAGATCAAACATAGTATTCGTTATGGTTTTTCTAGTCACCAAGAAGAAAATGGAAATGGACATCCCAACATAATGGCTACAAGATTTGACTATCTTAGAATTGCAAAAGCTATAATGGATGATTATCAAAATGATACTTGTGTTGGAAAATATTTAAAAGAAATTTATAAAAAAAGAATTCCTAAAAATTTAACAGAAAAAAAAAACGAGCCTGCATTTAATCGTTCTAAAACTTATGGAGGTCAATTTCATATGGATTATCCAGGATTAAAAGGTAAAATTATCTTTGGTATGAATGGATATGGTGGAAACGCTATTCTAATTGATATGGAAAATTCAAGAATATTAATTGTTAATTCACTTCATTATAATAATACCCAATATAAATATAATCATAAAAAACTTTTATTTGATGTAATTAAAAAAGGTAAACAAATAAATTAAAAATTAATTAACTTTAATTGTTGGTAGAGAATAAAAATCAGCTGTATCTATCTTAGAAGAATGATCTCTTCTCATATTCCACCTTTTGTTTACTCCAGCACTAGCTAAACTCAGTGTTGATCTGCCATATCTATAATTTGTACTATCAATAGATTTCATTAAGCCTTTAATTTTCTCATCTTTTTCTGAAGAGAATAAATTTTTGCTGTTATCTGAACTAACTAAGCCAGTTAATGTTATACCTGCTTTTTGATATCTATATCCGTCTATAAAAATTTCTTTTAATGCAATCAAAGCAGTTTTAACTATTTCGATACTGTTATTTGTAGCTATTGGAAAATCTATAGTTTTAGCATTTGAATAATAAACCCCTCTATTTTGAAAAGGACTTGTTCTAACAGATACAGTAATTGATTTTGCTATTAAAGACTCTGATCTAATCTTTTCTGAAGCATTTAAACAGTAGCTTGCAACAGCTTCTTGCAATTCTTGAAATTTTTCAACTCTTGTACCAAACGATCTTGATACAACGCAACTTTTTCTTTTTGAAGTTTTAGTTTCTAATGGAATACAAGGAATGCCCCTGAGTTCTAACGCAGTTCTAGAGCTTAAAACATTAGAACTTTTTTTAATCCATGTGTTTGACATGTTTTTTAATTGTTTAGCATTATAAATTCCATTTTGATGATAAAATTTTGTCATCTGCTTACCAACTCCCCAAACATCATTAATATCTATTTTTTCTAGTAGTGGGTCAATATTTTCAATACCAATTAAGTTAGTAACACCAGATTGTTTTTTCTTTGCTATATGATTTGCAATCTTGCTTAGGGTTTTTGTTTTTGCAATACCAATACTTGTTGGTATTCCTGTCCACTGTAAAACAATACTTCTAATTTCTTTTCCAACATCTTCAACTTCATTATCAGGATAGTTACTTAGATCTAAAAAAGCCTCATCAATAGAATATATCTCCAACACTGGATTAAATCTTTTTAAAGTTCTCATCACTCTTCTAGATAAATCTCCATATAAAGAATAGTTTGAAGAAAAAACATAAACTTTATTTTTAAGTATTATATCTTTAGCTTTAAAATAAGGCTCTCCCATTTTTATACCAAGAGCTTTAGCTTCAGTTGATCTTGAAATGATACAGCCATCATTATTAGATAAAACGACCACAGGCTTATTTCTAATTTTAGGATTAAATAATCTTTCACAAGAAACATAGAATGAATTACAATCTACTAATGCTATTTTTTTAGTACGTTGAATGGATGACATAAGTCACAACCCCCCAAATGAATACCTCAGACTCATCACCAATGATTATTCTATCTTCAATATTTTTCGAGCCTGATGTTAAAAATTGACCTTCTTTCGATTTAACAAAACTTTTAACAACTAATTCATCATGAACATTTGCAACCACGGTTGAAAAATTTTTAGGTTTTAAACTTCTATCAATGACTAATAAGTCACCATCATAAATACCAACATCAGTCATTGATTTTCCTTGAACTCTAATAATGAATGTTGCTGGAACATTTTTGATTAGATGAATATTAAGATCTACATCTTCTTCAATGTAATCAGTTGCAGGGGAAGGAAAACCAGCACCTGCTTTATGTAGATAAAAAGGAATAGTTAATTTCATGTTCTTGTTTTGTTCTTATTTATAGACTAATTATACAATGCACGCAAGAGGTTGTATTTTGAGTCTGTAACTGAATCAAAAGTGAATCAAAAGGTGAACATTGAAACTACATTTTGTAGCCTTGTGGATAACTTCAACCAGAGATAGTTTAAAGTTGATATTAAAATAATGAAAATTTTTTCAGTGATTGTCCTGGGTTTAATCATAACCTTTAAAGTGATGGCTTACGAAGAAGCGAATTACGAGGTGGTGAAGCAAAATAAAATTTATGAAATCAGAAAGTATTCTGATCGGTTGGCTATTGAAACAATAACCTCCAACCAAGGTAGCAGCTTTAGAAAACTGTTTAATTATATTTCTGGTGACAATGTAAACAAAGAAGAAATCAGTATGACAACACCTGTTACACAGATAGAAAAAAAAGGAGGTATGACTATGCAATTTTATCTTCCTTCAAGATTTAATAAAAATAACATTCCAAGTCCGTCCAATCCAGATGTTAAGATATTGAATATTAAAAGTGGTTACTATGCGGTAATTAGATATTCAGGAAGAGCTTCAGATAAAAATTTTACTAAACATAAAGAAATTTTAAAAAATGAATTAAAAAAAAACAATATAATAATTTTGAGCTCAGCAATTAAAGCAACCTATGATAAACCTTTTACCTTACCAATGCTTAGAAGAAATGAAGCTATGTTCAAAATAGATATAAACCTATAGGAGAAATATATGAAAAAATTAAAATGTCACTGTGGAGAAGTAGAAGCAGAAATAAATGCTCCTGATAATTTAGAAAAAGTTTTAAAATGTAATTGCTCAATTTGTAAAAGAAAAGGAGCCATTATGTCTATGGTTAAAAATGAAGATTTCAAAATTATTAAAGGTGAGGATAAATTAACACTTTATCAATTTCATTCTAAAGTTGCTAAACATTATTTTTGTTCTATTTGTGGAATTTATACACATCATAATCCAAGAGCCAATCCTGCCATGACGGGATTTAATCTTGGATGTATAGACGAAATAAATACTTTTGAATTAAAAGATGTTGCTGTGAATGATGGTCAAAACCACCCTCTCGATAAAAAATAATATTAATGCAAAAAATTAACGACTGTTTCCTTAAAGTAAAAAAAGATTGTTTCAGATTTATTTCATCTCAAGAAACAAAAAAAGACAAATTTAAGAATAAAAATAAGATGATTAAGTCTTTTTTAATCCCAGTAAGTTTTTGGATTGCAAAAAAAACTAATAAAAAAAAACCATTTATAATTGGTTTAGCTGGTGGGCAGGGAACAGGCAAAACTACAATCTCGTCAATTTTGACATTAATTTTACAAAAATATTTTAAACTAAATGTTTTTAAAGTTTCAATCGATGATTTTTACAAAACAAGAAAACAAAGAGAAATACTATCTAGTAGCAAACATTCCTTACTCAAAACTAGAGGTGTACCAGGAACTCATGAGGTAAATTTAATATTAGAATTATTTAAACGAGTAAAATCAAAAAAATTCAAAAGCTTACAGATACCAAAATTTAATAAAGCAATAGATGATCGTTGTAGTAAAAATTTATGGTATAAACTTAAATCAAAACCTGACGTGGTAATTTTCGAAGGTTGGTGTGTAGGTGCTAAACCTCAATCAGCAAAACAACTGAGAACATCAATAAATTCTCTTGAAAGAATACATGACCAAGATCTTAAATGGAGAACTTACGTAAATGATCAATTGAAAAAAAAATATAAGACATTATTTAAACAACTAAATGGATTGTTGTATCTAAAGGCTAAAAATTTTAAGTTATTGAGAAATTGGAGACTGAAGCAAGAAAGAAAACTAAAAGC
>JAOIRP010000026.1 GCA_028221385.1 Candidatus Pelagibacter sp. | reverse complement strand
CCATTTCACTGAAGAATTTACAATTGTTTTTGAATTTTTTGATTTTGATATATAAGTCGCTTGTAATGAACAACGGTTTGGAAAGTTACCTTTAAAGTGATGAGTAGATATTTCAATTTTATCAATTTCTTTTCCTACCAAAGAATTTAGTATTAACCAATCAAATCCTGGACCACGTCTTCTCCTTGTCTCCCATCCATCACCCATATTTTTAGCTTTACCGGGTGCTAAAATATTTTCAGCTTTACCAAAATGTTCATTGTTACAAGCAATCACAGACGCACCATCTAGAAGTGATGCAAGATTTGTTTTTTTATTTTTTAATTTGTTAGATTTTGCAATAGAGCCAAATAATCTTAATCGAGCAACACCACCATCAGGAAAAATATTAAATTTAATATGTGTAAAAATTTTCTTATTATTTATAGTAAAAAAGTGATGGCTATTTGCTTTTGTTTTTTTTTTAGAAAGTAATGGTTCCCATTTAAATTGATTTATTTTATTTGAAATAGAGTTCGTTCCTTCAATAGAAATCATTGCTGGCTGGTTTCCATTAAAGTGTGAAGTATCAACATCAACTTTTTTAATAGAACCAGGTTTTCCTAATCTTAAAATTATGTAATCATGCCCTTTAGTTCTTTTTCTTCTAGACTCCCAACCATCCATCCATTTACCATTTTTATCAAATAACCCCTCCTTAAAAACTGCAGGCGAAGAGTCAATAATTCTACTTGCTGAAGCAAAAAATTCATCAGTTTTGTATATAACTTTAGTACCTAATCTTGGTTGAGCTAAATCAATTAGTCCATCTGTAAAAATAATTTTTTTTGACATTATTCAGAATAGTTTTTAATCCAATGTTTTGCTATATCAAGTCTTTTACATATCCACACATCTTCATGTTTAAGAATATAGTCTAGAAATTTCTTTAAAGATTGAATTCTACCAGGCTTTCCGATTAATCTACAGTGTAATCCTACTGACATCATCTTAGGATTTGTTTTTCCTTCTTCGTATAAAGCATCAAAACTATCCTTTAGATAAGAAAAAAAATGATCACCTGTATTAAACCCTTGATTGGTTGCAAATCGCATATCGTTATTATCTAAAGTATAAGGAATAATTAATTGTTTTTTTTTGTTTCTAGTTTCCCAATACGGCAAGTCATCACTGTATGAGTCACTATCGTATAAAAAGCCACCATCTTCTATTACTAGATCTCTAGTATTGGGACTACATCTTCCTGTATACCAACCATTTGGTCTTTCCCCAAAAATTTTTGTATGAGATTGGATAGCGAGATTCATATGTTTTTTTTCTTCAGATTTTTTGATATTTTGGTAATCAATCCATCTCCACCCGTGAGATGCAACCTCGTAGTCAGCTTCTATTATAGCTTTGCAAACCTCAGGGTTTTTCTCTAAAGCCATACCAACCCCAAATACTGTTAGGGGAATTTTTTTTTCCTGAAATAATTTATGTAATCTCCAAAATCCTGCTCTTGAACCATATTCGTATAGAGACTCCATATTTATATGTCTACCCTTTATAGGCTGAGCACCGATTATTTCTGATAAGAAAATTTCTGAGTTTTTATCACCATTTAAAACACAATTTTCAGCTCCTTCCTCGTAATTTAAAACTATTTGAACGGCAATGCGTGCATTATTAGGCCATTTAATTTTTTTATCTTTGGAACCATACCCAATCATATCTCTTGGATCTTTTTTAGACATAGGAAAATTATAATTTACTTTGTGTAGTTTAACAATTTATTAATTTGGAACAGACTCTGCTTTGATACCATCAAGCAAATTTAAACATTTTTTAAGTTCATCCAAAACAATGTACTCATCAATTTTATGAGCTTGATCAATTGATCCTGGGCCACAGACTACTGTACTGATCCCAATTTCTTGAAATAAACCTGCTTCTGTTCCAAAAGAAACAACTTGTCTAGAATTATCACCTGTTAAACTTGAAATTAATTCACAAGCATCTGATTTATCTTGTCTATCAAATCCAACTATTTCACCGATAATATCTTTTTTAATTGAAGCATTAGGAAAAATTTTTTTCATTTCAGGTAATAGCTCCTCATTTGCATACTTATCAATTTCTTGATTTAAAAATATACCGTCTTCTTTAACAACAGGTCGTGTCTCCCAATTAACATGACATTTGTCTGCTATTACATTGTGAGCAATACCACCAAACACACCACCAATAGAAAGAGTAGAGTGAGGTGGATCAAAAATTGAATCTTTAGGCGCTCTAGTTTTAAGTTTATCCCTAAGCTCAATTAATTTATTCACATATCTAGATGCATATTCAACAGCACTTACACCTTTGTGAGGAGCTGAACTATGTCCTGCTAAACCTTTAAAATAAGTTGTGTATTCATAACATCCCTTATGAGCATCAATAATTTTCATATTAGTTGGTTCACCAACAATACAAATACCATCTTTAATATCTCTTTTTTTTAATTCTTCTATTAGTATAGGTGCACCCTGACATGCAGTTTCTTCATCAAAAGTAAATGAAAAATGAATGTCTCTATCTAAATTTGATTTAGAGTAAATAGGTGCATAAGCCAAAGTGCAAGCTATAAAACCTTTCATGTCGCATGAACCTCTTCCATATAGTTTGTCACTTTTAATTGTCGCTGTAAAAGGATCAGAGCTCCAGCCCTTTGAAACAGGAACTACATCAGTGTGGCCTGACAAAATAATTGGTTTTTTATTATTTGAATTTTTAGCTTTAAGTGTAGCAAATAAATTTACTCTTTTTTTTTCATTGTCATAAGTTCTAAAAGAACTAGCGCCTAACTTTTTTAAGATATCATCACAATAGTTAATTAATGAACTGTTATCTTCTCCCGAAATAGTTTTAAAAGCTATTAAGTCTGTCAAAATTTGAACTGAATTATTATACAATTGCTCCAGATTATTTTCTGTACTCATATTTATGATCTATTATATATTAAATATATGAAAGAACAAATCACCTTTGATATATTTGATAAAGTAGACATTCGTGTTGGCACAGTGATCTCTGTAAAGAAAAATGAAAAGGCTAGGAAGCCATCTTTAGTAGTTGAAGTTGATTTTGGTAAAGAGATTGGAATTAAACAGTCATCCGCTCAAATTACTCACTACTATAATGAAGATAATTTAAAAGGAAAACAGATAATTGGAGTATGTAATTTTCCTGAAAAAAATATTGCAGGAGTGGTATCTCAAGTGCTTATATTGGGCTCAATAGATAAAGAGGGTAAAGTTATACTCGTTCATCCATCTCAAAAATCTGAAAACGGCCTTCCAATAGCTTAACTTTTATGCATCCAGAATTATTACTACTAATAGGAATTTCGTTATCACTAGGATTTACACCAGGTCCAAACAATGCTGTAGCCTCTTATTCTGGTTTTAATTTTGGAATAAAAAAAACAATACCATTAATAATGGGCACATGGTTAGGTTATACAGCTTTTGTTATTTTGACCATCTTTGTCTTGATATCAACTTTTTTAAAATATCCAGTTATCCAAGAAATAATTAGAATTTTAGGAACTTTTTTTTTATTATATTTAGCTTATAAAATTTCATTTTCATCATCAGCTAAAGAAGATAAAAAAGTTAATCCTGTTACATTTATAGACACTTTTATATTTCAATTTTTAAATCCAAAGGGAGTGATGGCAGGAATCACTTTAGTTTCAAAATTTATTATAGAGGATGATTATATAAATAGTTCTCTAACGGTTATAGCTGTCTGCTCTTTAACAGCCTTAACAAGCATTACATCTTGGGCTTTTGTTGGCAAATTTTTAAGGAAATTCGCGACAAATAAAGATTTCATTAAACAGTTTAATTATGCTATGTCCTTGCTACTTATCGTTTGTATAATAGGGTTCTATATCTAAAACTAAATGAAACCAGGAAAAAAAAATTCTTATAATTCTTTAAAAGCTATTAATATTAATGGCAGTGAATATAAATATTATTCTTTAATAGAAGCTGAAAAGAATGGTTTAGAAGGTATATCTAAACTGCCAAAATCTCTTAAAGTCTTATTAGAAAACCTTTTGAGATACGAGGATGATCTATCAGTAACAAAAAATCAAATTGAGGCGATTAAAAATTGGTTAATTACTAAAAAATCAAATACTGAAATAGCTTACAGACCAGCAAGAGTTTTACTCCAGGATTATACAGGAATTCCAGCGGTGGCTGACCTGGCGGCAATGAGAGAAGCGGTCCAAGAAAAAAACAAAGATCCTAATACTGTAAACCCCTTATCTGCAGTTGATTTAGTGATTGATCACTCTGTACAAGTTGATAAATCTGCAAATTCAGATTCTTTTGAAAAAAACGTAGATATTGAGTTTCAAAGAAATGGTGAGAGGTATTCTTTTTTAAAATGGGGTCAACAAGCATTTAATAATTTTAGAATTGTTCCTCCAGGAACTGGAATTTGTCATCAAGTCAATTTAGAATATTTATCAAAAGTAGTTTGGTCAGAAAAATTTGAAAAAGAAAATTATTTATTTCCTGACACATTAGTAGGAACAGATAGTCATACTACAATGGTTAATGGTTTATCAGTCCTTGGGTGGGGTGTCGGAGGCATTGAAGCAGAGGCAGGAATGTTAGGACAGCCAATTTCAATGTTAATACCTGAAGTAGTTGGTTTTGAGGTAACAAATAAAATGCCAGAAGGCACCACAGCGACAGATTTAGTTTTAACAGTTGTAAAAATGTTAAGAGATAAAGGTGTGGTTGGAAAATTTGTAGAATTTTATGGAAAAGGTTTAAAGAACTTAACTCTTGCAGATAGAGCGACTATAGCGAATATGGCTCCTGAATATGGTGCTACATGTGGATTTTTTCCAATTGATGAAGAAACACTAAAATATCTTAAGTTTTCAGGAAGAGATGAGAATACGGTAAAAATTGTAGAAAGTTACGCAAAAGAACAAGGTTTATGGGCAAGCGATGAAATAGAATTTACAGATACGCTTTCATTAGACATGTCGACAATCGTTCCAACAATTTCTGGACCAAAAAGACCACAAGACAAGGTATTATTAACTGATGCTTCAAAAGAATTTAAAAAAGTTTTTGAAGAAGCAACAGGTAGAAAAAAACAAAATATTTCAAAAGTTTCTGAAAAAGATTATGAAATAAAAGATGGGTCAATATTAATTGCTGCAATCACATCATGCACCAACACATCAAATCCAAATGTATTAATTGGAGCAGGATTATTAGCTAAAAAAGCAGTAGAACTTGGTCTAGAGACAAAACCATGGGTAAAAACATCTTTAGCACCTGGCTCACAAGTGGTAACTGATTATTTAAAAAAAGCAGGTCTTAACGTATTTTTAGATAAGCTTGGATTTAATTTAGTTGGTTATGGTTGTACAACTTGCATAGGAAATTCAGGACCTTTACCTGAAGAAATCGTTAACTCAATAAATAGTAAAGATATTTATGCAGTTTCTGTTTTGTCTGGTAATAGAAATTTTGAAGGAAGAATTTCGCCACATATAAAAGCAAATTATTTAGCATCACCACCACTTGTTGTTGCTTATGCAATTGCTGGACATATGGAATTTGATCTTTACAAAGACTCTTTAGGAAAATCTAAAGAAGGAAAGGAAATTTATTTAAAAGACATTTGGCCATCTAATAAAGAAATAGAAGATACATTGGCTGATGCTTTAAACGCTGAAATGTTTGTAAAAAGATATTCAAATATTTCTGAAGGCCCAAAGCAATGGCAGGAGATCAAAACTGAAAATACAAGTATTTATAATTGGGACTCTGGATCAACATATGTCAAAAAGCCTCCTTTTTTTGAAAATTTGCCCAAAGATCCAGAAGGGATAAAAGCAATCAATGATGCAAGGCCTTTGTTAATATTAGGTGATATGGTTACGACAGATCATATTTCGCCTGCTGGAAATATTCAAAAAGAAAGCCCTACGGGAGAATACTTTATGGAACACCAAATATTGCCCAAGGATTATAATTCTTACGGATCTAGAAGGGGAAATCACGAGGTTATGATGAGAGGAACTTTTGCAAATATTAGAATAAAAAATGAAATGGCACCTGGTACAGAGGGGGGTTTTACAAAGGTTTATCCTGAGGAAAAAGTAATGCCAATTTATGATGCAGTAAAAGAATATAAAAAAAGAGGAACTGATTTAGTAGTTATCGGTGGAAAAGAATATGGCACCGGGTCTTCAAGAGACTGGGCAGCCAAAGGAACAAAATTATTAGGAGTAAAAGTAGTAATAGCTGAAAGTTTTGAGCGTATTCATAGATCAAATTTAATAGGTATGGGAGTATTGCCATTACAATTTACTGATAAAATGAATAGAAAAAATTTAAGTTTAAAAGGCTCTGAATTAATTACTATTATAGAATTAGAAAAGGGGATTGAACCATCGGACCAGGTTTTAGTAGAAATAAAGTATGCTTCAGGTGACATAAAAAAGATTAAAACTCTCTGTAGAATTGATACCAAAAATGAAATGGAGTATTATAAAAATGGTGGCATACTTCAATATGTATTAAGAAAAATGATGTAAATATGGATGAAGAAATAAC
>JAOIRP010000025.1 GCA_028221385.1 Candidatus Pelagibacter sp. | reverse complement strand
TTTTTAAATTATAAATATGAGTTCATATAAAATTATAGATCATGAATACGATGTCATTGTACTTGGTGCAGGAGGCTCGGGACTTAGAGCTGCTGTAGGTTTAAGTGAAGCAGGTTTAAAAACAGCATGTATATCAAAAGTTTTTCCAACTAGAAGTCACACATCTGCTGCTCAGGGAGGTATATCTGCATCTTTGGGAAACATGGGTGAAGATGATTGGCGTTGGCACATGTATGATACGGTTAAAGGTGCTGATTGGTTAGGTGATCAAGACAGTATAGAATATCTTTGTAAAGAAGCTCCTGCAGCAGTTATAGAATTAGAAAAATATGGAGTGCCATTCAGTAGAACTGATGATGGTAAAATTTATCAAAGACCCTTTGGAGGCATGACAAAGAATTATGGTAATGGAATTGTTCAAAGAACTTGTGCAGCAGCAGACAGAACTGGGCACGCAATACTTCATACTCTTTACGGACAGGCTTTAAAACACAACACTGAATTTTTTATTGAATATTTTGCTCTAGATTTATTGATGAAGGATGGTGAATGCAAAGGTCTTATTGCTTGGAATTTAAATGATGGAACAATTCATAGATTTAGAGCCCACAGCACAATAATTGCAACAGGTGGTTATGGAAAAGCTTATTATTCAGCAACATCAGCACATACTTGTACTGGTGATGGAAATGCTATGGTTTTAAGAGCAGGTTTACCATTACAAGATATGGAGTTTGTACAATTTCACCCAACAGGAATTTATGGACATGGAACATTGATTTCAGAAGGTGTTAGAGGAGAAGGTGGCTATTTAGTTAATTCAAAAGGTGAAAGGTTTATGGAGAGATATGCTCCAAAAGCTAAAGATTTAGCTTCGAGAGATGTAGTAAGTAGATCAATGTCAATTGAGATTAATGAAGGTAGAGGAGTTGGAAAAGAACAAGACCATGTTCACTTACATTTAAGCCATTTAGATAAAAGCATCATTGAAAGTAGACTTCCAGGAATTACAGAAGCTGCAAGATTATTTGCAAATGTTGATGTAACTAAAGAACCGATACCTGTTGTTCCAACAGTTCACTACAATATGGGAGGCATTCCAACTAATTATAAAGCTGAAGTATTAACAGGAAAAGATTCTGAAACAGTTCCGGGATTGATGGCGATTGGGGAAGCTGCCTGTGTTTCTGTTCATGGAGCAAATAGACTAGGATCTAATTCTTTAATTGATTTAGTTGTGTTTGGAAGAGCGGCAGCAAAAAGAGCAGCAGAACTAGTAAAACCAGGCATACCACATGAAGATATAGGAGAGTCTGAAACAGAAAAATGTTTAGAAAGATTTGATAAACTAAGAAATTCTAATGGTGAAAAAAGTACTTCAGAACTTAGATTGGCGATGCAAAAAACTATGCAATCAAAGTGTGCTGTTTTTAGAACAGACAAAACACTTAAAGAAGGAGTGGATGAGATTAGAAAAACGTATGATGGAATGGACTATATTTCTGTAAAAGATAAGTCACTTATTTTTAATACTGATCTAGTAGAAACACTGGAATTTGACAACTTAATAAGACAGGCAATCACTACAGTAGACTCTGCTTATAATAGGCAAGAGAGTAGAGGAGCGCATGCTAGAGAAGATTTTCCAAAAAGAGATGATGAAAAATTTATGCAACATACTATTGCTTGGTGTAATGGAAAAGATACCAAAATAGGGTACAGGCCAGTAGTTAAAACAACTCTGACAAATGAAGTTCAGTATTTTCCACCTCAAGAAAGAGTTTATTAGTGGTTCAAATAAATTTACCTAAAAATTCAGAAGTTCAAAAAGGTAAATATTATTATGATAAAACTGGATCAAAAAATATTAGAAAAATAAATGTTTATAGATGGGATCCTTCTAATGGTGAAAATCCCAGAGTAGATACCTACGAAGTAGATATGGATAATTGTCCTTCAAAAGTATTAGATATTTTAAACAAAATTAAAAATGAAATTGATCCTTCACTAGCTTACAGAAGATCTTGTGCGCATGGTGTTTGTGGCTCTTGTGCGATGAATATGGATGGCGAAAATGGTTTGGCATGTACAAAGCCACATTCAGAAATTAAAGGGGATATTAATATTTATCCATTACCTCATTTGAAGGTTAAAAAAGATTTAATAGGAGATTTAAGTGGGCTGTATAAACAATATCAGTCAATTGAGCCTTGGTTAAAAACTAATACAAAAGTAGAAACTACAGAAATTATACAATCAAAAAAAGATAGAGAAAAATTAGATGGAGCATATGAATGCATCATGTGTGCCTGTTGCTCCACTTCCTGTCCTAGTTATTGGTGGAATGGTGACAAGTATTTAGGTCCTGCTGTTTTACTTCAAGCCTACAGATGGATAGTAGACAGCAGAGATGATGAAAGAAAAGAAAGATTAAAAAAAGTAGCTGACGAACTTAAGCTATATAGATGTCATACTATTATGAATTGCACTAATGCATGTCCAAAGGGACTAAATCCAGCAAAAGCCATTGCTGAATTGAAGAAAATGCTTGCAACAAGCTAATTACCACTTTAAATAAAGTCATTCATGAATTTATTAGAACATTTTGTTGGCGGTAAGCTGATATCAGGAACGTCTGATAGAAAAAGTAAAGTTTTTAATCCAGCAACAGGTGAACAGGAGTCTGAAGTAAGACTAGCAAGTAAAACTGACTTAGATAAAGCTGTTGAAATTGCAAAAAAAGCTTTTGAAACATGGTCATTAAAACCTTCTCTTCAAAGAGCTAGAATAATGTTCAAGTTTAAAGAATTAATAGAAAAAAATTCTGATGAACTAACAAAATTAATCGTTTCAGAGCATGGAAAAGTTTACGAAGATGCCAAGGGATCATTAACAAGAGGACTAGAAGTGGTTGAGTTTGCATGTGGCATCCCACATTTGCTTAAAGGTGAATTTTCTGAGAATGTAGGAACAAATGTTGATAGTTGGTCAATGCGACAACCGCTTGGTGTGGTTGCAGGCATTACACCATTTAACTTTCCAGCAATGGTACCTATGTGGATGTTTCCTATCGCTATAGCCTGTGGAAATACATTTATTTTAAAACCTTCAGAAAAGGATCCATCTTGTCCCTTGAAATTAGCTGAATTATTAAAAGAAGCTGGATTACCAGATGGAGTTTTTAATGTTGTGAATGGAGATAAAGAATCAGTTGATGCTATTTTAACAAACAAAGATGTTAAAGCAGTAAGCTTTGTAGGCTCAACTCCAATAGCAAAGTATATTTATGAAAATTCTGCAAAAAACGAAAAAAGAGTTCAAGCCTTAGGAGGTGCAAAAAATCATCTAGTTGTGATGCCTGATTGTGATCTTGAGGGTGCAGTCAATGGATTAATGGGAGCAGCTTATGGATCTGCGGGAGAAAGATGTATGGCCCAATCTGTTGCTGTTGCAGTGGGAGATATTGGAGACGAATTAGTTGCACGCTTATCAAAAAAAGCTGAAGCATTAAAAGTAGGCCCTGGTATGGATAAAACATCTCAAATGGGTCCACTGGTAACTAAAGAGCATTTAGAAAAAGTAAAAAGCTATGTTGATTTGGGTGTTAAAGAGGGAGCTAAATTAGTTGTTGATGGAAGAAATATAAAACTTCAAGGTTATGAAAAAGGTTTTTTTATAGGAGGATGTTTGTTTGATCACGTCCAAAAAGATATGAGAATTTATAAAGAGGAAATATTTGGGCCCGTCTTATCAGTAATAAGAGTTAAAACATTTGAAGAAGCAACTAAGTTAATTAATGATCATGAGTATGGAAACGGAGTAAGCATTTATACTAGAGATGGTGATGCAGGAAGAACTTTTGCGAGCAAAATTCAAGTTGGTATGGTTGGAATTAATGTTCCAATACCTGTTCCAATGGCCTTTCATAGTTTTGGTGGTTGGAAAAGATCATTATTTGGAGATAGTGCAATGCACGGAGCAGAAGGTATAAAATTTTATACAAAACTCAAAACAGTAACATCAAGATGGCCTTCTGGAATAAGATCTAATGCAGAATTTGTCATGCCAACAATGAAATAAGGAAAAATAATGAAAAAAATATCTTTAATAGGAGCGGGTCAAATAGGTGGAACTTTGGCACATTTAATAGGTTTAAAAGAGTTAGTTGATGAAGTGGTTATGTTCGATGTTGCAAGTGGAATAGCAAAAGGTAAAGCTTTAGATATAGCTCAATCGTCCTCAGTGGATGGTTTTAATGTAAAATTTTCAGGAACAGATAATTACGATGATATTAAAGGATCTGATGTAATAATCATTACAGCGGGAGTTCCAAGAAAACCAGGAATGAGTAGAGATGATTTATTGGGTATTAATTTAAAAATTATTAAACAAGTAGCAGAAGGTATAAAAAAAAATGCGCCCAATGCCTTTGTTATATGTATCACTAATCCACTTGATGTAATGGTTATGGCATTTCAAAAATTCTCTGGCATGCCAGCTAATAAAGTAGTTGGAATGGCAGGAATTTTAGATAGCTCTAGATTTAAATTATTTCTATCAGAAGAGCTTAATATTCCTGTAAAAGAAATAGATGCAATGGTAATGGGAGGTCATGGAGACACAATGGTTCCAATGCCAAGATTTACAAAAGTTTCAGGAAAACCTTTACTAGATTTGGTTAAAGAAGGTAAAATATCTCAGGAAAGATTAGAAGAAATAAATCAAAGAACAAGAGATGGAGGCGCTGAGATTGTAAAATATTTAGAAAAGGGATCGGCATTTTACGCACCGGCAGCATCAGGGGTTCAGATGGCAGAAGCATACTTAAAAGATGAGAAGAAGTTATTACCGTGTGCCATTCAATTAAATGGAGAGTATGGGGTGAGCAATGTTTACGCTGGTGTACCTGTAATAATTGGAAAAAGTGGTGTAGAAAAAATAGAACAGATAGATCTAGATGAGAAAGAAAAAAAGGAATTTATGCACTCTATTGATGCTGTTAAAGCACTTTGGGAAGCCGCATCTAAAATAGATCCAGATCTTTCTAAATAATGAATATTCACGAACATCAGGCTAAGCAAATTCTAAAAAAATATGGAGCAGTAGTTCCCGAGGGATTTTTTGCTCTAAATGTCGAAGAATTAGCTGTAAAAGCAAAATCATTAAAGACTGAAAAATTTGTATTAAAGGCTCAAATTCATGCTGGTGGAAGAGGAAAAGCAGGAGGAGTTAAAATCCTAAATACTTTAGAGGAATTAAATACTGCAGCTAAAGAACTGTTAGGCAAAACTCTTGTGACCCATCAAACTGGTCCAGAAGGAAGAGAAGTTAAAAGATTATATGTTGAAGAGTCGTCAAATATAGAAAAAGAATTTTATTTATCTTGTTTAGTGGATAGAGCCAGTTCAAAAATTGCATTTATATCAAGTGATCAAGGTGGAATGGATATTGAAGAAGTCGCAAGTAAAACACCAGAAAAAATTATTACAACAAAAGTTGAAATTAGTGATGAGATTTCAGGTAAAGCTTGTGAGGATATAATAAAAATATTTAATTTAACAGATGATGCAAAAAAACAAGCAATATCTTTAATTAAATCAATATATAAAATGTTTATTGGCACAGATGCAAATATGGTTGAAGTTAATCCATTGATTTTAACAAAAGAAAAAAAAATTATATGTTTGGATGCAAAAGTAAATTTTGACTCTAATGCTTTATTTAGGCATCCAGAAATTTTAGAGTTAAGAGATCTAAATGAGGAAGAACCAACAGAAATAGAAGCAAGCAAGCATGACTTGGCTTACATAAAATTAGGTGGAAGTATTGGCTGTATGGTTAATGGTGCGGGCTTAGCTATGGCCACAATGGATATAATTAAACTATATGGCAAAGAACCAGCAAACTTTCTTGATGTTGGTGGTGGCGCTTCAAAAGAAAAAGTCTCAGCTGCACTTAAAATAATTCTTTCAGACAAAAATGTTAAAGGGATTTTAATAAATATTTTTGGAGGAATAATGAGATGTGATGTCCTTGCTCAAGGTGTTGTGGATGCAGCTAAAGAAATAAATATTAGTGTTCCTTTAGTAGTAAGACTTGCAGGAACAAATTTCAAAGAAGGAAAAAAAATTTTAGATAATTCAGGACTTAAATTAATATCAGCAGAAGATTTAGATGATGCTGCAAAAAAAATTGTTGAAGCCATAAAATAATATGTCAGTTTTAATAAATAAAAATACAAAAGTTATATGTCAAGGATTTACAGGTTCACATGGTACATTTCATTCAGAGCAAGCAATAGAGTATGGTACAAACCTAGTTGGTGGAGTTACTCCAAAAAAAGGAGGTCAAAAACATCTTGACCGTCCAGTTTTTAATTCTGTAGCAGAAGCAAAACAAGAAGTCGGTGCAGATGCAACTATGATTTATGTTCCTGCTAAATTTGCTGGAGCTGCAATCATTGAAGCTATAGAGGCTTCCATTGAACTTATTGTATGTATTACTGAGGGCATACCAATCCAAGATATGCTCAAGGTTAAACAAAAATTGAACAATTCTAAAAGTAGATTAATAGGACCAAATTGTCCTGGAATAATTACACCAGATGAATGTAAAATTGGAATCATGCCAGGAAATATCCATAAAAAAGGCTCAGTTGGAATCGTCTCAAGATCTGGAACCTTAACTTATGAAGCTGTGGCTCAAACAACCGAAAATGGATTAGGACAATCAACTTGTATTGGAATTGGTGGAGACCCTATAAATGGAACTAATTTTATAGATTGTCTAGACTTGTTTTTAAATGATGAGGAAACAAAATCTATTCTTATGATTGGAGAAATTGGTGGTTCAGCAGAAGAAGAAGCAGCTGAATTTGTAAAAAATCACAAAATAAAAAAGCCTATGGTCGGCTTTGTAGCAGGAATAACTGCGCCTCCAGGAAGAAGAATGGGACATGCAGGTGCTATAATTTCAGGTGGCAAAGGCGGAGCGCAGGATAAGATAAAAAAAATGGAG
>JAOIRP010000024.1 GCA_028221385.1 Candidatus Pelagibacter sp. | reverse complement strand
AAGACAATATAGAAATAGAATGTTCTTTAAAGTGGAACGGAAGCTATAGTGAAGATGTATATCCATATACTAATAATATTTATCAAAAAGATGGTGGGACACACTTACTTGGATTTAGAAGTGCGTTGACAAGAGTAATTAATAAATATGCAACCGAACACAACTTATTAAAAAAAAATAAAGTAGCTATATCAGGTGATGATATTAAAGAAGGTTTGACTTGTGTATTATCAGCAAAAATACCAGACCCTAAATTTTCTTCTCAGACAAAAGATAAACTAGTCTCTTCAGAAGTCAGAATGATTGTAGAAAGTATAATTAGTGAAAAATTGTCAATATGGTTTGATCAAAATCCGAGTACTTCAAAAATTATATTGGCTAAAGTTTTACAAGCTGCATTGGCAAGAGATGTTGCAAGAAAGGCTAGAGAGAATGTACGAAGAAAAGGTGCACTGGAACTAAGTGGACTACCAGGAAAATTAGCAGATTGTCAAATTGGTAAACAAGAAGGAACAGAGCTGTTTATTGTAGAGGGAGATTCTGCGGGTGGTTCAGCAAAACAGGGAAGGAATAGATCCAATCAAGCTGTGCTGCCGCTAAGAGGAAAAATTTTAAATACTTATGTTGAAGAAATTAAATTAAAAAAAAATATTGGTAAAAACGGTAGTGACACAAAAACAAAAGCATTATCTAAAATGATTTCATCTAATGAAATTGTAACCTTAATTAATGCATTAGGATTAGACCCAAAAACAGATGAAATTGATTTGAAAGATTTAAGATATGGAAAAATTATTATTATGACGGATGCTGATGTTGATGGATCACATATAAGAGCATTGCTACTTACTTTTTTTAATAACAAACCTTTTAATAAGTTAATTGAAAATGGTCACGTCTATCTTGCTCAACCACCTTTATTTAAAATTAATAAGGGTACAAAAGGAATATATATAAAGGATGAACTAGAATTAGAAAATTATATATTACAAAATAACAAAGAATTAAAAAAAATTAAAAGAGGAAGCAAGGAATTTACGAGACTTATAGGTGAAGAAAAAGCCAGAATGAGCATTCAAAGATTTAAGGGACTAGGGGAAATGAATCCTGAAGAATTGTGGAGCACTACACTTGACCCTGAAACAAGGAATTTATTACAGGTGACATACTCAAAAGATTTAAAAAAAGATCAAGATCTTATCCATACACTTATGGGTAATGATGTTGCTTTAAGAAAAGATTTTATTGTATCAAATGCAATTAATGTACAGAATCTAGATATTTGATAATGAAGTTTTTTGAAACTTCAAAGTATTTTTCTTTAAAAAAATCTACGTATATAAATTTAAGATGGATAGCTATTTTAGGTCAGCTAATAACTACAAATTTTGTTTTTTTTTATTTAGATTTTGGCTTTAAATATACTACAACCAGTTTAGTTATTTTTATTGGAGCGTTAAGCAATTTATATTTAATTTATTTCTATCAAAAAACTCAATTATCAGACAGAACAGCTTTCCTTTTTTTATTTACTGATGTTTTACAGTTAGGTTGCTTGATATATTTAACTGGTGGTATTGCAAATCCTTTTTCTATTTTTTTAATTATCCCAACAATTTTCTCATCGTCAAATTTGGGATTTAAAAGCAATACATTATTAGTAGCAATTACAACTATTATGATAATTATTTTAACTTTTTTTTATCAATCACTTCCTTCCCCAATCAATGAACACTTTCATGTTAGTCAGTCATACTATTTTGCAATTCCTGCTTCATTAATAATTGCTTTATTTTTTTTGAATTATTTTGCATTAACTTTTGGAACAGAGTCTAGGTTAAGAAAAGAGGCGCTTAACAAAATGGAGGAAGTTATGGCAAAAGAGCATGAGCTACTATCCCTTGGTGGACAAGCAGCAGCTGCAGCACATTCATTGGGAACACCTTTTTCAACAATTAAAATTATATCTGCAGATTTATTAAAACAATTTAAAGATGATATTGAAATTAAGAAAGACCTTGAACTTTTGGTAAGTCAAATTGAGAGATGTAGTGAAATATTAAAAAAGTTGACATTAAATCCAACAATTGAGGATGAATTTATTGATAGAGATATCACGATTAGTGATTATATTTTTGAAATTATAAAATCTTTTCAAAAAATTAGTGAAAAAAATTTTGTTATTAATTCTAGTGAAGATAAAAATCGTTTAAATATTACTAAATCAATAGAAATTGTTTATGGTTTGAGAAATTTTATTGGAAACGCAAATAAGTTTGCAAAAAGTGATGTTTTCATTGAGATAATTACTAATAATGAATATAGTGAAATAATTATTGAAGATGATGGTGACGGATATCCCAGTGATGTTTTAGGTAAAATTGGAGAACCTTATATAAAATCATTAAAATCAAATGTTAAATCAAAATCAGGCCTAGGTCTTGGTATATTTATTGGCAAAACTTTATTAGAAAAAAACTTCGCAAGTATATCTTGTAAAAATTCGAAGAAAAAAACAGGAGCGAAAGTTACTATCAAATGGAAAAATAAAGATCTACTAAATCTTTAATGTAATTTTTTTTTTTCAAATAAACCACTTAGTTGAGAGATCATTACATCTCCTAACTCCTGGACATCAGTTATTTTGATCGCTTTTTCATAATACCTCGAAACGTCATGACCAATTCCGATAGCTAAAATTTCTACTTCACTTTTTGTTTCTATAAATTTGACTATTTTTTTGAGATGTTTTTCTAAAAAATCTCCAGAATTTACAGACAATGTAGAGTCGTCAACTGGTGCTCCATCAGAAATAACCATTAAGATTTTTCTCTCTTCTTTTCTTTTTTTAATTCTATTAAAAGCCCATGATATAGCCTCACCATCAATATTTTCTTTTAACAAACCTTCTTTAAGCATTAAACCTAGATTATTTTTTGCTTGTCGCCATTGTGTGTCAGCAGATTTGTATATTATGTGTCTTAAATCATTTAATCTTCCAGGTTTATTTGGCTTTTCTTTTTTGTTCCAGTATTCTCTGCTTTTTCCACCCTTCCAGTTTTTTGTTGTAAAACCTAAAATTTCAACTTTTACTGAACAACGTTCGAGTGTTCTTGATAATATATCAGCACAAAGTGCTGCAATGGTAATAGGCCTGCCACGCATTGAACCTGAGTTGTCAATTAATAATGTTACAATTGTATCTTTAAAATCAAGGTCTTTTTCTTTCATAAAAGATAGTGAGTTGTATGGATCCATAATAATTCTTGTTAGTTTAGAGCTATCAAGCAAACCTTCTTCAAGGTCAAATTCCCAAGATCTATTTTGTTTTGCAAGAAGTTGTCTTTGTAGTTTGTTGGCAAGTTTAGTTATTAAATCTTGAAAACCAACTAGTTGTTGATCTAAATTTTTTCGTAATTTTTTTATTTCGGTTATGTTTTCTAAGTTTTCAGCTTTTGAAATTTCATCAAATTGTGTGGTAAAAACTTTATAATCTTGATCAATATTAATTGAATTACTTTTTTTTGTAATATTTTCAGAACTTTCCTCTGAGTCTTCCAAATCTTCCAATTGTTCATTCAATTGCTGATCACTTAAATCAAAACCAGTATCCAAAATTGACTGAGTTTCATTTTCTTTAGAATCACTTTTTGATTCTGATTGATCATTTTCATTATTTTGAGAATTATTTTCTTGAGCATCATTTTTTTCACTATCCTCTTCTTTATTCTCGTCATTTTCTGAACTAAACACGTCCATATTTTCAAGAATTTCAGAAAATTTTGAACTGTATTTTTCCTGATTTTCAAAATTTTGACTTAAAAAATCCTTATGTTTATCTATCGAAAAATTAAAATCTTTCTCCCAATAGCTTAAGATTTTAGAAGATAATGAATTTAACTCTAACTTATAAAACTTTTTAAGCATATATAGTTCAAAGGCTTCTGTAATTGAAACATCATTTTTAGTTTTAATTGACTCTTTGTGAGTTTTTTTCATTTTAAAATAATAATTATCATTGAGATTTTTTTTAATGCCTTGAAGCATTTTTCCACCTAAAATTTCATACCTAGTTCTTTCTGCTATCTCGTAAAGTGATTTACAGGACTTATTTTTTGGTAAATTTTTATAAAATATTGATGAATTAGAAAATTTTTTTTTTACAGCATCAGAGTCTGTTTCTGCTCTTAATTTTATAAAATCATGCTTATTTGATAAGTTTGTTATATCAATAAATTTATTATTTTTTGAGGCGGATTCTTTGTTATTTTTTTTTGAATCAATTTTATAATCATCTGAAATTACCTTAGCAGTAGATGTTAAAGCATGTTTAAATTGTTCTTTAAGAGTATCGTGTTTATTAGACATTTATATCTGAATATTAACCATCGACTCTGGTAATTCTTCACCAAAACATCTTTGATAATATTCAGCAATTGTATTTTTTTCAATGTCATCACATTTGTTTAAAAATGTTACTCTAAAAGCATAACCAACGTCTTTAAAAATTTCTGCATTTTCAGCCCAGTGCAGAACAGTTCTGGGACTCATAACAGTTGATATATCACCGGCAATAAATCCTTTTCTTGTTAGTGTAGCTACCTTAATCATATTGGCGACTTTATCCTTGCCTTTAGCGTTATTTAAATCTTTATTTTTTGCTAGAACAATTTCCATTTCCTTATCTAGACTAAGGTAATTTAAAGACGTAACAATATTCCATCTATCCATTTGTCCTTGGTTAATTTGCTGTGTACCGTGATAAAGACCTGTGGTATCGCCCAGTCCAACAGTATTAGATGTTGCAAATAATCTAAAAAATTTATTTTGTTTAATTACTTTGTTTTTATCCAATAAGGTAAAATTACCTTCAGCCTCTAAGACTCTTTGAATAACGAACATTACATCTGGTCTTCCTGCATCATACTCATCGAAAACAAGTGCAACAGGATTTTGAATGGACCATGGCAATATTCCTTCTTTAAATTCTGTGATTTGTTTTCCATCTTTTACAACTATGGCATCTTTACCAATCAGATCTATTCTACTGACATGACTATCTAAGTTAACCCTAATGCAAGGCCAATTTAATCTGGCAGCGATTTGCTCAATGTGTGTAGACTTACCTGTCCCATGATAACCTTGAACTAAAACTCTTTTATTAAAAGCAAAACCTGAAATAATTGCAAGTGTTGTGTCTCTATCAAATTTGTAGTTCTTATCTATCTCTGGAACATACTCACTTTTTTTTGAGAATGCATCGACTTCTAAATCTGAGTCAATTCCAAAAGTTTGGTTTAGAGATATTTTGATATCAGGTTCTGAATTAATATTAAGTTTCAATTTTTTCCTTATATGTATTTTTAAGTTGTGTATATGCCAAGGTGATTAGTTTAAGTTTTTCTTCGTATTGTTTATTACCTAAATTAATATCAGGGTGAAATTTTTTGACAAGTGCTTTGAATTTTCGTTGAATTTTCTCCCATTTTAGACCAACTGAAACACCTAAAATCCCAAAAGCTTTGATATCATTGTGGTCAAACTTAAATTGACTCATGTGATTGTATTCACTTTTTAACTTAGCTTTATCAAATTCATCTCTTAAAGTGTTGTTCCAAAGAACTTTAAAAAAATTATCAGATGAACTAAAGCTTTGAGTTGGCTTATGCCATGTCATGTCAGATTTTAAAAAATTGAAAACTTGCTCATCATTCATTCCAGAAAAATAATTCCAGTTTTTGTTGAACTCTTTAACATGATTCAAGCATAACAATCTAAAGTTTTTACTATTATCTTTCTCAACAGGAGCTTTATATTGACCAATTTCAAAGCAATTATTCCAGTCACAAATGTTTTTCATGTTATATAATATTATTAAATATTTATGAATATAAATGAATTAATCATAATTGTAAAAAACAAACTTGAAAGTAGTATTGTTGTTCAAGAATTAAAAATAGAAGATAAAAGTTTTTTACACATAAATCACAAAAGTCATGAAAAAGGCAAGTTTCACTTGAAGATAAACATTAGAGCAAAAGAACTTGATAAATATAGTAAAATTTCCGCAACAAAAAAAATTTATGCAATTTTAAAAGTAGAGCTAGAAAAATATATTCACTCTATTCAAATATCATTTATTTAGTTCTTTCATTAAAAAAGATCTAATTTTCTCTTTTGTAAATTGAAAGTCATAAGAAGCAGAGCCAATTTTTTTTAATAAGATTAAATTTATCTTTTTAGAGATTTTTTTTTTATCTTTAGTCATGAATGAAAGAATTGTATTAGTATTTTTTTTTGAAAATAACTTTTCTTGATTAAAATTGAGCTTGTTTATATGAGTTTCTATAAGTTTAAACTCATTAATACTAAGAAGCTTATTGGATAAGCTAAATTTTGAAGCTATCCTAATTCCCAATATAACCGCTTCACCATGATTTAGTTTTTTTGAATAATTAAGAGTCGCCTCATATGCATGTGCAAAAGTATGTCCAAAATTTAATATTTTTCTTAAGGAAGACTCTTTTTCATCAGATTCAACAATCTTTTTTTTTATTAAGCAGCTCTTATAAATAGCTTTTATAATATGGGTGTTCTCTAAGTTTAAAATTTTAGATCTATTTTTATCCAAAAATGAAAAAAATTTTTTATCAGCTATTAAAGAATGTTTTAAAATTTCTCCGTATCCACAGATTATCTCTCTCCTCGGTAAAGATTTTAAAAAATTAATATCCGAAATAACAAGATCAGGTTGATAGAATGAGCCAATTAAATTTTTGCCATAACTAGTGTTAACACCTGTTTTACCACCAATTGAGGAGTCAACTTGAGAAAGTAAAGTTGTAGGAACATTAACAAAAGTCAATCCTCTTTTAAAAATACTTGCTGCAAATCCAGAAACATCACCTGTAATTCCCCCCCCAATCGAAATCAAACAATCATTTCTATTAAAATTTTTTTTCAAGAGAATCGACAAAATTTTATCTACACTTTTTTGACTTTTATTTTTTTCATTAGCTTTAAAATAATGAATAGTTATTCTTTTATTAAGCAACGAACTTGATAAATTCTTAACAAGTTTTTTTGGAATA
>JAOIRP010000023.1 GCA_028221385.1 Candidatus Pelagibacter sp. | reverse complement strand
GACTGTGGACAAACTATTAATAATTATACTTTAGCTTACGAATCCTACGGTTCTTTAAATAAAGAGAAAGACAATGCTATTTTGGTTTTTCATGCTTTAACTGGTGATCAATTTGTTTCAGGAACTAACCCAATAACAAAAAAAGATGGTTGGTGGTCCTATGCTGTGGGATCTGGTAAAGCCATAGATACTGACAAGTATTTTGTTATATGTGCAAATGTAATCGGTGGCTGTATGGGGTCCTTTGGTCCAAGTAAGATCAACCCTGAAACAGAAAAAATATATGGGATCAACTTTCCTGTGATTACCATAAACGATATGGTCAATGCACAATATAATCTTTTAAATTTTTTTAAAATTGAAAAACTTTTTGCTGTAATGGGCGGATCAATGGGAGGTATGCAAGTTCTTCAATTTGTTAGTAACTTTCCAGATAAAGCTAAAATCGCAATACCGATTGCATGTACCTCAAGCCATTCTGCTCAAAATATTGCTTTTAATGAATTGGGTAGGCAATCCATAATGGCTGATACTGAATGGGCTAGTGGTGACTACTCTAACCAAAATAAAACTCCAGCTAAGGGCCTATCTGTTGCTAGAATGGCTGCTCATATAACCTATTTATCTAAAAATGGATTACAGGAAAAATTTGGACGAAAGTTACAAGAGAGAGACGACTTAAAATTTAGTTTTGATGCAGATTTTCAAATAGAAAGCTATCTTAGATATCAAGGATCCGTTTTTGTTGATAGGTTCGATGCTAACAGTTATTTATTTATAACAAGAGCTATGGATTACTTTGATCTAACAAAAGAATATAATGGAAATTTATCTAAAGCATTTGCTAAAACGAAAACTAAGTTTCTTATCATATCTTTTACTTCAGATTGGCTTTATCCAACTTCTGAAAATAAAGAAATTGTTATTGCATTAAATGCTATTGGTGCAGATGTGGGTTTTGTGGAAATTGAGTCCGATAAAGGTCACGACTCATTTCTCTTAGATGTGCCTGAATTCTTAGATACACTAAAAAATTATATAAATAGCTCATATTCTAATAATTAAAAATGAAACAAGAATTTTACATAATTTCTGAGTTAATTGAAAATAACTCAAGAGTTTTAGATGTGGGGTGTGGTGATGGAACTTTAATGGAATATCTTAAAAATAATAAAGAGATAGATATAAGGGGAATTGAAATATCAAAAAATAATGCTCAAAAATGTATTGGAAAAGGTTTATCTGTAATCGAAGGAAATGCAGAAAAAGACCTAACTCAATTTCCTGATGGATCTTTTGATTTTGTAATCTTAAGTCAAACACTTCAGGCATTTTTAAATCCAGAAACAGTAATCAAAGAATTATTAAGAATAGGAAAAAAAGCAATTGTGACAATACCAAATTTTGGATTTTGGAAAGTAAGACTTCATTTACTAGTAAAAGGAACAATGCCAGTCACAAAAAATTTACCTGATGAGTGGTATAACACTCCTAATTTACATATGTGCACAATAAAAGATTTTTATAATTTTTGCCAAGCTAGAACGATAAAAATAGATAAATCTCTTGCTTTTCATAATGAAAAAACATCATCTATTAATGTGATAAATTTAAATATTAAAAACCTGTCAGCTGAATTAGGGATTTTTTTAATCGAACAATAAATGAAAATTCAAGTAATACCGTGTCTTCAAGATAACTATGCATACATAATAATTGATGAGGCAAATAAAACTGCATGTGTAATTGATCCTAGCGAGTCTGAACCTGTAATAAATTTTTTAGAAAAGAATAATATTAAACTAAAGTTTATACTTAATACACATCATCATTATGATCATGTAGGAGGCAATCAAGAACTAAAAGAAAAATATGAAGCAAAAATTATTGGTTTCAAAGGAGATAAAGATAGAATTCCTGGAATTGATTTTCTAGTTAACGATCAAGAGAATTGGAAACAAGGAAATTTTGAGGCAAAAATAATTCATATTCCAGGACATACACTTGGCCACATATGCTTTTATTTTTATAAAGAAAATTCAGCTTTTACTGGAGATACTCTTTTTTCATTGGGTTGTGGTCGAATTTTTGAAGGCACTTATTTACAAATGTACAATTCTTTAAAAAAATTAAAGATGCTTCCAGAAAATACAAAAATTTTCTGTGGTCATGAGTATACAGCACAAAATTCAAAATTCTGTATAATGCACGATAAAGATAATCAAAATCTTAAAGATAAAATCAATGAAAATGATAAAAAATTAAAAAAAGGACTGCCTACTGTTCCCTCCACTATCAAAGATGAATTAGAGTGTAATATTTTCTTAAAATCAGACAATTTAGAAATTTTTTCAAAACTAAGAGATTTAAAGGATAATTTCTAACTATTCGTACTTGACTAAAATAGGCTCCCGACTATATTGCTGTTATTAAAAATTAGGTAAACAATGTCATACGCAATTATTCAAACAGGTGGAAAACAGTATAAAGTTAAAGCTGGCGAGATTCTAAAGATTGAGAGATTAGAGGAATCTAAACCTGAGACAAAAATAGAATTTAAAGAAATTTTAGCTTACGGTGATGACAAAAATATTGAAATTGGTCTACCAACTGTTTCAGGAGCAAAGGTTGAGGCTGACCTTGTTGAAAATGGGAAAGATAGAACAATATTAATCTTTAAAAAAAGAAGAAGACAAAATTCAAGAAGAAAAAATGGTCATAGACAACAATACTCAATGATAAGAATAAGTAAAATTTTTTCAAAAGATGGAAAAGTTCTATCTGAAGCAGAAAAAATAGTAAAATTAGCTAAAAAAAATGAAAAAGTAGATACAAAAATTTCAAAAGCTAAAGTAATTACAAAAAAAAAAACTGAAACAAAAACTGTAAGTAAATAAACCAGGTAATTTATGGCAACAAAAAAAGCAGGTGGATCATCAAGAAACGGAAGAGACAGTGCTGGTCGAAGACTTGGCGTGAAAAAGTATGGTGGAGAAGTAGTGGTACCTGGAAATATTATTGTTAGACAAAGAGGAACAAAAATTTTTCCTGGTGAGAATGTGGGAATGGGCAAGGATCATTCAATTTTTTCTGTAGTTGAGGGAAAAGTAGTATTTAAAAAGGGAAAATCAGACAGAACATTCGTTTCAGTAAAACCCAATTAGTAGTACAACTAAAACAAAGAGTTGTATCATGAAGTTTCTAGATCAAGTTAAAATTTATGTAAAAGCTGGTAACGGTGGAGATGGATCTCCAAGCTTTCGTAGAGAAAAATTTATAGAATATGGTGGCCCAGATGGTGGTGATGGTGGTAAGGGTGGTTCTATAATTTTAAGATCAGAAAGAAACCTGAATACTTTAATTGATTATAGATTTCAACAACATCATAAAAGTCAAAGAGGTGAAAATGGTTCAGGACAAAATCGTACTGGCCGTGGTGGTGATGATTTATTTTTAAAAGTTCCAATTGGTACTCAAGTTTTTGAAGAAGACAACAAAACACTTATTTATGATTTTAAAAAAGAAAGTGAAGAGTTTGTTGTTGCTAATGGTGGTAAAGGAGGCCTTGGAAATACTAGATTTAAAAGTTCTACAAATAGAGCACCAAAAAAATTTACCAAAGGAGCCACTGGTGAAGAGTTTGTTATTTGGCTTCAATTAAAAACTATTGCAGATGTCGGTATTGTTGGTCTTCCAAATGCGGGCAAATCTAGTTTGCTAGCAGCTATTACTAATGCTAACCCTAAAATAGCAAATTATAAATTCACTACCTTAAATCCAAATTTAGGTGTTGCAAGTTATGATGATAAGGAAATAACTTTAGCTGATATTCCAGGTCTAATAGAAGGTGCTCATGAGGGAATAGGTCTAGGAATAAAATTTTTAAAACATGTTGAAAGATGTAAAACCTTGATGCATTTAATTGATATTACTAATGAGGACCTTGAAACTACATACCAACAAGTTAAAAATGAACTTGGCAGTTACAGCAGAGAGCTTCTTAAAAAAAAAGAAATTATAGTGTTAAATAAAACAGATTTAATAGAAGATAGTGAGGTCAAACAAATAATGAAAAAATTTAAAAAAAATAAGGATTCCGAAGTGATTTCTCTTTCAACGCTCAACAAAGACTCAATTTCAAAAATCAAGGCTAAATTACTCTCATATGTATCTTAAAGAGTCAAAAATAATTGTAATCAAAATAGGTTCTTCATTGCTTATTGATGACAAAAAAATGATTAGAAAAAAATGGCTTACTGAATTTTCTAAAGATATCCAAGGTTTAATCAAACAGAATAAAAAAGTTATTATTGTTAGTTCTGGGGCAATTGCAATGGGCTGCAAAAAATTAAACTTAAGTAAAAAAAATCTTAAACTTGATAAAAGCCAAGCAGTTGCGTCTGTTGGCCAAATTGCGCTTATGAATTTGTTTTCGGAAACTTTCATCAAGTCTAAAATTAATATATCTCAAATTTTACTCACATTAGAAGATACTGAACAACGAAGAAGAGCTTTAAATGCTAAAAGAACTTTTGATAATTTGTTTAAGTTAGGCTTTGTTCCTATAGTTAATGAAAATGACAGTATAGCAACTTCTGAAATAAAATATGGTGACAATGATAGATTGGCATCTCGTGTTGCACAAATATCAGGTGCTGACTCACTTATATTACTTTCTGATGTAGATGGCCTTTATACACATAATCCAAAAATACATAAAAATGCAAAATTAATAAAAGAAATAAAAAATATAGATAAAGATATAGAAAAAATAGCCACTAAAAGTATTAGCGAGCATGGCACTGGTGGCATGAAAACTAAAATTGATGCTGCTAAAATCTGTCAATTATCAGGATGCCAAATGGTAATTGCAAATGGCTTGTTAAACCGACCTATTAAAAAAATAACTGAAGAAAATAATTGTACATGGTTTTTACCTAAAGTTTCAAAATTAGATGCTAGAAAAAAATGGATTATCAGCTCTATTTCACCCAAGGGTGCACTGATTATTGATGATGGTGCGAAACAGGCACTTTCAAATGGTAAAAGTTTACTAGCGGCAGGAATAAAAAAAGTGTCTGGTCGTTTTAGCAAAGGAGATCATATCAAAGTTTTAGATAAAAATAACTACGAATGTGCGAGAGGACTTAGCTCCTTTTCATCTAATGAAATAGAAAAAATTATGGGTCACCATTCAAAAGAGATAGAAAAATTACTAGGATATATTTCTAAATCGGAAGTAATTCATAAAGATGATATGGTAGAGGTATAAAATGAGTAGATATTTAGGTTTAATAGGTCAAAATGCAAGGAAAGCGTCACTAGATAAAGTTAATTCGAAAAATAAAAATAAAATTTTAAAAAGATATGCCTTTTTATTAGGCAAAGAAAAAAAATCTATATTTAAAGCTAATCAAAAAGATATTCAATTTGCCCTTGGTAAAGGCTTAAAAAATAATCTGATAGAAAGATTAACTATTGACGAAAAAAAATTAATAGACATAAAAAATTCTATAGATAAAATTGCTAAATTAAAAAATCCAGTTGATGTCACTTTAAAAAAATGGCGAAGACCAAATGGTTTAACAATTAGCAGAGTTTCTATACCTATTGGTGTTATAGGTGTTATTTATGAAAGTAGGCCCAACGTTACATCTGATATTGCAAGTTTATGCTTCAAATCTGGAAATGCTGTAATTTTAAAGGGTGGTTCTGAAGCTATAAATACTAATAAAATTTTAGCAAAACTATTTAGAAAGTCGCTTAAGGAAAATAGAGTGAATGAAAACTTTATTCAATTTATCGACTCTAAAGACAGAAAAATAGTCGACTTTATGCTTTCAAAAATGAAAGACTATATTGATGTAATAATACCTCGTGGTGGAAAAAATTTAGTAAAAAGAGTTCAACAATTTTCAAGCGTCCCTATTATCGGTCACTTGGAAGGTCTTTGTCATACTTTTATTGATAAGGATGCCAATCTAAAAATGGCTACTAACATTACCTATAATGCAAAGTTAAGAAATACTAGTATTTGTGGGTCTACAGAAACAATTTTGATGCATGAAAAAATTGTTAAGAAATTCTGTAACCCAATTTTAAAAAAGCTAGAAGAAAATAATTGTAAGATCTATGGAGATCGTTTTTTGAAAAAATATTACAGGGGAAAAATTTATTTAGCAAAAGAAAAAGATTGGTCTACTGAATATTTATCGGCAGCAGTTTCTATAAAAATAGTTAAAGACTGTGACGATGCAATCAGACATATTAACAAATATGGAACTATGCACACCGACTCTATCATTACTAAAAATAAAAAAACTGCAAATAAGTTTTTAAAAAATGTTAACAGCTCAATAGCAATGCATAATACATCTACGCAGTTTGCTGACGGTGGTGAGTTTGGTTTTGGAGGGGAAGTTGGTATATCCACTAATAAGATGCCACCTCGAGGCCCTGTCGGATTAGAACAAATAGTTTCATATAAATATGAGGTTATCAGCAATGGTAAGACAAGAAAATAAATGAAAACAAAAAAAAAGATTGGAATTTTAGGTGGTACATTTGATCCTGCTCATAAGGGTCATTTGGAAATATCAAAACAAGCAAAAAAAAGATTTAAACTTGAAAAAGTCGTTTGGGCAATCACGAGACAAAATCCATTAAAAACTAAAAGTAAATCAAATTTAAAAGATAGAATTCAATTTGCCAAAAATTTTGTATCCAAAAATATTTTTATTAAAGTAAGATTTTATGAAGATAAAATAGGCTCTAACAAAACAATTGATTTAATAGAACACTTAAACAAAAATGATAAGATTGAGATTTATTTTATAATGGGTGCAGACAATGTCATAAATTTACACAAATGGCACAAATGGAAATCAATTATAAAAAAATGTGAAATTATTGTCTTTGATCGTAAAGGATACAAATCTAAATCTCTGAGATCAGTTGCTTTCAGTCCATCATTTAATAAGAGCATAACATTCATTAATTTCAAAAAAGTCAATATTTCGTCTTCTCAATTAAGAAAAATTTGATAAGGTTAAATTAATTAATGGAAAAAAATATCGATTTAAAAAGTATTATATTAGATACTCTCGATTCCAATAAAGCCTTAGACATTATTTCTATAGATCTTAAAAATAAAAGTTCAATGGCAGATTACATGATTGTAGCAAGCGGTAC
>JAOIRP010000022.1 GCA_028221385.1 Candidatus Pelagibacter sp. | reverse complement strand
TATGAAAAAGAGAATATTATAATACGGCCAAAAAATATTAATCCATCAAATAATTTAGATTTCTGGCCTAAATCTTGGATTAGTGTTTAAATTTTTATTTTATTAAGAGCGTTATTTTTAAAAATATTTGCTTCTTTAATATATCTTCTAACCATTTCTGTAGACTTATGACCTGTCATAGCCATTATACTTCTTTCTTCCGCTCCAGATTCTGCTGCAGATGTTGCAAAGCCTGATCTTAAACTATGTCCTGAGTAATTTTTACTTTCTATACCCGCTAATTTTAAATATTCTTTGATAAGTAGAGCAACTGTTTGATCAGTTAATCTATTTTCTGATAATTTTGATCCTTTAGTAAA
Organism: Candidatus Pelagibacter sp.; assembly: GCA_028221385.1. Next base: position 8,939 of record JAOIRP010000022.1, on the reverse strand, counting down.
CCTTCTAAATAATGCTCCTGAACTAATTTTTGATATTTCAATCCATTTTTGGATTGAAACAACTGGGCAATACTGTGAATGGTCAAAGTAGGGGATTCCTTTTACTGACCCTTCGCCGAATTGATCTGTTTTAGACCTCCTGAGGTTAATCTTAAGTCCTTCTTCTACGAAATCCAGATCTTCATATTCTAATGAAACTATTTCATTTCTTCTAAAACCACCTGAGAACCCAATTAATATAATTGACCTATCCCTAAGTTTTTTTATTTCTTCCCTTTTTTGTTCATCAATTACATTAATAATCTGTTTTAAATTATTGATTAATAATGGTTTTTTACCTCTTTGAATGCTTCCTTTTCTTCTTTTAATACCCATTATATTTTCAATTATTGATGGGTGTTTTGTATCTAAATAGTGACCTTTAAGCTTATGGATGACGCCTATTGATACTAATCTTCGCTTTAAAGTGCTCATTTTAACGTCTTTAGTTGATAAATAAGTTAAATATAATGAAACTATTTTTGGTTCTGATGGGAGAGATTTAAAACCATTTTTTGCACAGAATAAACCAAAGTCATTAAAATCTGATTTGTAAGCTCTTATTGTATTATTTGCTTTTGAGCTTTGAAGATTTAATAATGTTTCTTCCTGTAATGCTTTTATGTCTGTTATTATATTATTCATATCTATTACTATTGATAACCATTAATTATCGTTAGTAATATATTAAGTGATTTATAATGTCAATAGTTTAAATTAAATATCTATGGCAACATTAGATGGTAATATAGACTCAATATATTTTTTACTAACTTCAATAAGCTTCATAATCCTAAGTTTAATTCAATATAAAAATGATGGCAAAACCTTAGAGACTTTCTATTTGTCAGGTTTATCAGTTTTTTTTTTATTTAGTTATTTTGTCTTAATTTCAGTTGTTTAAAGTTATATATTAAACAAAATGATTAGAAAATTAGATCATAAAGATAAGGAAAATTGGGTTAAATTATATAATGCTTATGCCAATTTCTACAAAGTACCAATGAATACAAGAATTTTAGACACTCTGTGGGATTGGATTAATGATGAAAACCATATTGTTAAAGGTATTTGCTTTGAATCAGAGGATAAAATCGTTGGAATTGCTCATTATAGAACGATGCCAAGGCCAATTAAGGGCAAATATATAGGCTTTTTAGACGATTTGTTTGTTGAGCCAGATTTCAGGGGTCAAAAAATAGCTCAAAAGCTAATTAATCACTTAAAATTATTATCAAAATCAAATAATTGGGATGGAATTCGTTGGATCACCCACTCTTCCAATGAAAATGCCAAGAAATTATATGATAAGATATCCAATAACACAGGTTTTGAGCTATATGAACTTAAAGGGGACTAAGTTTCAGCTAAAAGTATGGAATTACTTGTCTAAAATTCCAAAAGGAAAGGTTAAAACCTATCTTGAAATAGCTAAAGCTATTGGAAAACCAAAGGCTTTTAGAGCAGTTGCCAATGCAGTGGGTAAAAACCCCTATCCTCCTAAAATACCATGTCATAGGGTAATCAGATCCGATGGAACTCTCGGTGGCTACTCAGGAAAAGGTGGGATTCAACAAAAAAAACGATTATTGAGGGCTGAGAAAATCTTTATTGAATAGTATTTTTTCTGTATATTAGTCCTCTAAAAGTGTTGGTATTAAATACTTTTAGGACAATATGTTGATTTTAGTCTTAAATAAGCTTATTCACCCTTCAGTTGTACTCTATTGGTGGCTATGCTAAAAAAAGACCCCTCTATGGCCGTTTAAATGGCATATTCAAAGACTGCAATGCTAAATTAATCAACGTTATCAACGTTAATTACTGATTGCAAATATCGTTGATTTTAAAGGGTTTTTTAATATAAAACAAAATATTCTTAAATATGGTTATTTCTAAGTAAATTTAATCTATAAAAAAATTATTTTCTTATTATTTAGTTATGTTTATAATATTAAATTAAATCCAATAATTACAGCAGTTTATATATTTAACTTGATGTATAACATTAATTATTAGTAAACAAATGAGATATATATTAAATGGAATTATTAACTACTTCTCTCCTAGATATGTAAATGCCACTAATGACAATTATTAAAAGACCTAGAAAAGTCCAATTATCCGGGAAATTACCAAAGAAATAATAACCAATTAAAACATTGGGAATGATCTCTGTATAGCCTAAAGGAGCCAATTTAGAGGCATCAGCATATTTTAATGATAATATAAGAAATAAGTGTCCAATGCAGGCAAACACACCTATTCCTGCCATCATAGACCATTCGACTAGATTAGGTTTAACCCAAATAAATGGAACAACAAGAGAGGAAATTATGCAACCAACTAATCCGGTAATTAATAGAGTTAATAATGGATTATCGGATGTGCTTAATTTACGAGTTATTATCAAATAAAAACCATAAAGAAATCCTGTACCTAATGCAGCAAGACTGGCAATATTAATCTCAACAAAGCCAGGTCTAATAACTACTAATGACCCTATAAAACCAATTATTACAGCTGTCCACCTTTTAATACCAACCTTCTCACCTAGTAACATGGGTGAAAATGCTGTGACTATTAATGGGGCAATAAAAGCCAGTGTTAAGGCTTTAGCAAGAGAGATGATTGATATTGAATAGAAGAAGCAAACATTGGCAGAAAGTAAAATTAGACCTCTAAGAATTTGTAACTTTGGTTTATCAGACCAAACAAGTTGTTTTTTATAAAAGAAAAACATAACAGGTAGAGTAAAAGCGACTGTAAAAAAATATCTAGCCCAAGTGATTTGTAAAACTGGAAGATCCGAACTTAGAAACTTAGCAAAACCATCCATAACAGGTAACATCATCCAACCTAGTAAACTAAAAATAATGGCTTTCATAAGCCAATTGATACAGTTTAATTGAAGTATTTTAAAGCAAAGAATACTACTATAGGTACTGTGATAAAAGACATTACAGTAGAAACAACAATTGTACTCGCAACACTATCAACAATCTTTTTAGGTGAATAAATAGATGCAACTAGATAATTGAGAACAGCACTAGGCATTGAACATTGAATCAATAATACACCAGCAGCAAAACCTTCAAGATTAAAATACCTTATCAACAAAAATCCAACTAAAGGTCCAAGTATTACTCGTCCAATTGATGATATTAAAGCTTTTTTAAAAGAAAAAACTTTGAATCGAGTTAGAGAAATGCCAAGAGACATAAGAATTAAAAAAATTGTAGCGTACATAAGTAAGAAAGTAGTGTTTTCTATAAATAAAGGAACCTCCACTTTAAAATAAAGTAAGATAACAGAAATAATAATTGCATAAAAAGGAGGATTTTTAAGAATAACATTGATATTAAATTTTCTATCAGCAAGAAAAATACCTAAAGTAAAGTGGCTAAGAATTATTAAAGCTGAAATCGATGCAGAAACACCTAGGCCTTGAGATCCATATGCAAATAAACAAATCGGTAATCCCATATTTCCTGTATTTGGCATTATAAAAGGTGGAAGTTCTCTAATTATATCTTTTGTTTTTAAAAAAAATAAAAATATAACTCCAATTAAAGCAAAAATTACCATTGCAATGAAATAATACCAAAAATAATCTTTAAAAATATCAAATGATATATTGGTAGATGTTATAGAATAAATAATCATACCAGGTGTACCAATGTTTGCAGCAAAGTTTGTAATAAATGATGTATCGATTTTTGGATTATTTTTGCCTAGATAATAACCAATGCCAACAACAAAAAAGACAGGAAATAAAACTTCAAATAATTTTATATATATTTCCATTAATTGTGGATTCTAATTAAAGTAGGTGAATTAAGTATATCTTTATCTTTTTTAAATATCGAAAGACATTTTTTTGAATTAAATTCAGTAGTCTTATGAGTAATTATAACAACAGTTGCTTTATTATTTTTTTTAATTGGTGTTTGAATTAATCTTTTAACTGAAATCTTATACTTAGCCAATCTGTTTGTTATCTTTGATAAAACTCCTGGTTTATCTTTAACTTCAAATCTTAAATATAAAGAATTTGTGTAATTATTAGCGTTATAACAACCTATAGATTTACGATTTTTATAAGAAATTCCAAAAGGGTATTTTATTGTATCTTTTAAAATTGATAATAAATCAGATAATAAAGAGGAAGAAGTAGGCCCAGGACCAGCCCCCTCACCTTGTAATATACTCTCCCCCACTGGTTTTCCCTCAAGTATGACGGCATTCATAACTCCAGTAACATTACCAATATATGAATTTTTACTAACCAAACATGGATGAACAGTTTCAAAAAGTTTATTATTAATAATTTGAGAAATACCCAGTAACTTAATACGTAGGTTCAATTGATTAGCTACCTCAATATCCTTAAGTTCAATTTTTTCAATTCCTTCCATTAAACATTCATATCTAGATATTTTAGTTTTAAAAGCTAATGAAGATAAAATTCTAACTTTTGCAAAAGCATCTACTCCATTAAGATCAAATTTTGGGTTACCAGGCTCTGCATAACCAAGTTTTTGTGCTTTTTTTAAGACGTTTGAGAAATTATCATTAGAGTTTCTCATTTCAGAAAGGATATAATTCGTTGTCCCATTTAAAATTCCATAAACTTTTGAGATTTTATTGGTTGTAAGACCCTCTTTAATCGTTCTTAATATTGGAATACCTCCTGCAACAGATGCTTCAAATTCTAAATTTACTTTATTGTCTTCAGCTAGTTTAGCAAGGTAGTCTCCATGCTTTGATATCAAAGCCTTATTTGGGGTAATTACATGGATTTTATTTTTTAAGGCAGTTTCCACAACTTTTTTTGATATTCCATCAGACAAACCAATATTTTCAAAAAGTATATCAACATGTTTTTCCTTAAAAATTTTTAAAGGATCTTTATAAAAAATTTTTTTATTAATTTTAAATCTTCTTTTTTTATTAATATTTCGAGCTGATATAGCTACAATATTTATTATTTTACCTGTATTAAGTTCTATATCTTTTTTTTTAGCATTAAGTTCATTTAATAAGTAAATGCCTACTTGACCAAGACCAACTACAGCAATGTTAACTATTTTATTCATATTTATTCGTCCAAATTTGGATAAGAGCTTATTTTAGCATATTCTTTCAAAAGTTCATTAAATTCATTAAAAGTTAACTTATTATCAAAATTTAAACTATCACTTCCTAGTTCATTTTTTGCGTTTGGTGCAGAGCAAGACATAAGAATAAACAAAATAAGGATTTTTCTTAACATAAGCCCCTATTTTGTTTTAAATCAAATTTTAAGTTCATATTTTGTATTGCTTGCCCAGCTCCACCTTTTATTAAATTATCTATAGCACATAAAATAATTACCTTATCTTTGAATTTTGTCTGACAAATAGAAATATGACAATTATTTGTATTGATGACATCATTGGTGCTTATTAAAGTATTAATTTTTAGTATCTTTATAAATTCATTTTTTGCATATTTTTTTTTCAATAAATTAACTAAAGAATTTGCTGTAATTTTTTTATTCAAATCAACATATATTGTGCTTAAAATTCCTCTAAACATTGGTGTTAAGTGGGGTGTAAAAGAAAAAGTTACTTTTTTTTTTGTATATTTATTTAATTCTTGTTGAATCTCAGAATTATGTCTGTGAAACCCAACACCATAGGCACTTAACGACTCATACAAATTTTTATTTTTATATTTTTGGTGAACTCCCCTTCCAGCACCAGAATATCCAGATTTAGAGTCAATATTAATATTATTAATCTTTATAAATTTTTTTTCAATTATCGGTATTAAAGGCAGTAGTATTGAGGTTGGATAGCAACCTGGGCAACCAATTATATTATAATCTTTAGCTTTATTACCATTAATTTCAGGTAATAAATAAATAGATTTTTTAATATTTTTGATAGATTTATGTTTTTTCTTATACCATTTTAAATATTCTGATGCTTTTTTTAATCTAAAGTCTGCTGCAAGATCTATAAGTGTATTTCTTTTTAAAAGATGGTTAGATATATCCTGAGCCTCTCCATTCGGAAGAGCAGTAAAAATTACATCTACCTCTTTAAGATAAATTTTATTGAATTTTGTAATTTTGGGTAATTTTTTAAAATTCAATGATTTATCAAAAAAAGAAATATTTTTTCCAACAGAGGAATTTCCACAAAGATATTTGATTTTAACATTTGGATGTTTGATTAATAAATTAATTAATTGAACACCAATGTATCCAGTGGATCCAGCTACTAAAACATTAAGCTTAGGCATTTTATATTATAACAGTTTAGATTGAAAAAAGTATTATCTTTTAGAAAATTGGAAGCTTCTTCTTGCTTTCCTACGACCAGGTTTTTTTCGCTCTACTGACCTTGAGTCCCTGGTGCTTAATTTCTCAGTTTTTAAAGTAGCTCTAAACTCCGAATCGAATAAAATTAGTGCTCTAGCAATTCCATGGACAAGTGCACCTGCTTGACCTGTGTGACCACCTCCAGTTACACTGCATCTTACATCGTATGAAGTAGCCTGATTTATAATTTCAAATGGTCTTGTAATCTGCATCTTGTGAGTACCACTAGTAAAATATTCATCCATAGTTCTACCATTTACATAAATTTTACCAGTTCCTTTTTTTACCCAAACTTTTGCAATGGACTTCTTTCTTCTGCCTGTTGCGTATTTACTATCTTTAAAATCTAACTTAATTTTAGGTTTTTTAGTATTCGTTTGTGTTGCTACGTTCATTTTAATTTCTAATTAAATTTTTACTATTCAATTTTCCTAAATCTAAAACTTTAGGGTTTTGTGCTGCATGAGGATGTTCTTCACCAGCATAAATTTTTACTTTAGTAAGTTGTTTTCTACCAAGTACTCCACCAGGCAGCATTCTTTTAACTGCTAATTTTAGTGACTCTTCAGGTTTATTTTTTTCTAATAATTTTTCGGGAGTTATCTCTTTAATTCCTCCAGGGTGTCCAGTATGTCTATAATACTTTTTTTCTTTAAATTTTTTTCCAGTAAACTTTGCTTGTTCAACATTTTTAACAACAACAAAATCACCATCATCCATATGTGGAGTATAAGTAGTTTTGTTTTTACCTCTAACTATCATCGCTATAATAGAAGCTAGTCTTCCAACTACGGCATTTTTAGCATCAATTTCAAACCAGTTACTTGTTAATTCACTACTTTTAAGAAATTTAGTCATTGTGCCAGGATTAATACTATTATTGGGTATAAAGTCAATTTTATATTTACCTTGCAATAGCTTGCTTAAATGATAGTTTGTTAAAGCCGATTTGTTCCTATTGCAGGCTTTGTATTGCTAAAAAGGATTTTAACAACATTATCGGTAGGCTTATTTGAACTATATTGTACGCCTTGCATTAAGCAAAAGTACTAAAAAAGGAGTATAAATGAGTACAAAAAGACAAAACCCAGAAACTATAGCCATTCATGGTGGTGATTATAGATGTGATCCAACAACAAAAGCTGTTGCAGTACCGATATATAGAACAACATCTTATCAGTTTGATAGTACAGAGCATGCAGCAAATCTATTTGCCCTGAAAGAGTTTGGAAATATTTACACTAGAATAATGAATCCAACTAATGATGCTCTTGAAAAAAGACTTGCAGCGCTGGATGGTGGATTAGCTAGTTTAACTGTTTCATCTGGACAAACTGCTTCAACTTTTGCAATTTTAAATGTAGCGCAAGCTGGAGATAACATTGTAAGTTCAACTGATCTTTATGGCGGAACGGTATCTTTATTTACACATACTTTAAGTAAACTTGGTATTGAAGTTAGGTATGCTGATCCTTCTGATCCTAAAAACTTTGAGAAAGCAATTGATAATAAAACAAGAGCTTTTTATGGAGAAACTTTACCAAATCCATATTTAAGAGTTTTTCCAATTAAAGAAGTATCTGATATTGGAAAAAAATATAATATTCCATTAATTGTAGATAACACAGCTGCACCAGTTATTTGTAAACCATTAGAGCATGGAGCTGCAGTAGTAGTTTACTCGCTAACAAAATATATAGCTGGTCATGGAACAGTTGTTGGTGGAGCTTTAGTTGATGGTGGTAATTTTGATTGGACCGCAGATCCAAAAAGACAACCTTTGTTTAATGAACCAGATGCTAGTTACGGCGGCGTAGTTTGGGGTAAAGCTGTACCTGAACTAACTGGTGCAAACGTATCTTTTGTAGTTAGAGCTAGAGTAACACTTTTAAGAGATCTTGGGTCAGCCCTATCACCTGATAACGCCTTTGGTGTAATTCAAGGTTTAGAGACGGTTGCTTTAAGAATGAAACAACATTGTGAAAATGCCTCAAAAGTTGTTGATTATTTAAAAAAACATAATGCAGTAGAAAAAGTAATTTATGCTACTGAACATAGTGCAGAAATAACTAAACGGGCTAAGCAATATCTAAATGGAGGAAATGGTGCTTTAGTTGGTATTGAGTTAGCTGGAGGTATTGAAGCAGGAAAAAGATTTATTGAGTCTTTAAAAATGTTTTATCATGTAGCAAATATTGGTGATGCAAGGAGCCTTGCAATACACCCTGCAACAACTACTCATAGTCAACTAACGGAAAGTGAGTTATTAGCTGCTGGAGTTACTCCTGGGTATGTTAGGCTATGTATAGGTTTAGAGCATATTGATGATATTATTGAAGACCTAGATCAAGCTTTGAATAAATCTTCAAAAGGTAATTTAAAAGCTGTTAGCTAGAGTTTTTATAAAACAATAAAAGATAAGAACTCAAAACAAATATCGATCCCAACTGGTGTAGTGATGCATATTTAATCTCTACACCAGAAACTAAAGTTATAACCCCTAAAATAATCTGAATTAATATTGCTATAT
>JAOIRP010000021.1 GCA_028221385.1 Candidatus Pelagibacter sp. | reverse complement strand
CATTAAATCAATTGAGTCTCTTATTATCTGATATATTAAAATTTCTTTATTGTTTTTTTTAATATATTTTTTATGAGAGTTGTAAATATCTTTAAAAAAATTAATTTCAATCAACTCGGTTAGTGTAAACATATTTGCTCTAATGCCATCCTGGATATCATGATTGTTGTATGCGATATCATCAGAAATAGCTGAAATTTGAGCCTCTAAAGATGCTGACTGATTAAACTTTATTTTATTATTCAAATTTTTTAAACCTATTAGCTCTTTAACTAATGATTGATCTTCTATTGGACCATTATGTTTAAGTAAACCATCTAAGGTTTCGATTGTAAGGTTTAAACCTTTAAATTTTAAATATTTATTCTCAAGAAACATTATAATTCTTAAAGTTTGTAGGTTGTGATCAAAACCGCCATAATTTTCCATACATTCATTTAGAGAATCTTCTCCTGCATGGCCAAAGGGTGTGTGACCCAAGTCATGAGCTAAACTTAAAGTTTCAGCCAGATCATCATTAAGGTTTAAATGTTTGGCTATAGATCTTGCAATTTGAGCAACTTCCATTGAGTGAGTAATTCTAGTTCTGTAGTGATCCCCTTCTGTGTTAACAAATACTTGTGTTTTGTGCTTTAACCTTCTGAATGAGGCACTGTGTATTATTCTATCTCTATCTCTTTGGAAGGGAGACCTGTAAAGAGAATTAGTTTCTTTGAATATACGCCCTTTACTTTTAAATAATCCAAGTTTTGAGTAATTTTTCATACTTTAAATTCAATAAATTGATATTATATTAGTATTATCAGTGTTCATATATGATTAAAGAAATTAAATTTACAGATAAAGCAATAAAACAGATTAATATCCTATTGTCTGAAAAAGATCCTGGATCATTTTTTAGAATCGCTATTAAAAGCGGTGGTTGTTCGGGCTTTCAATATGAATTTACTTTCGACAAAAAATTAGAAGCAGATGACTTAAAACATGAAAATATTCTCATTGATAAAACTTCTGCAGATTTATTAAAAGGTTCAGAAGTGGACTTTGTCTCAGAGTTAATTGGTGATCAATTTAAAATCACAAACCCACAAAGTAAATCTTCTTGTGGTTGTGGCGTTTCATTCTCAGTATAATGATTATTACATCGTGGAATGTTAATTCTGTTAGAGCAAGAGTTGAAAATATTAAAGAATACCTTCAAAAATTTTCTCCTGATGTTGTCATGATGCAGGAAATTAAAACTCAAGATGAGACTTTTCCATATGATGATTTTTCAGCTTTAGACTATGAAAGTCATGTATTTGGTCAAAAGAGTTACAATGGTGTTGCTATAATTTCTAAACACAAACTAGAAAATATTAGAATAGATTTAATTAAAGACAAATTGAAACAATCTAGAATTATCTCAGCAGAAACAAAATATAAGAAAAAAAATATTCAACTCATTAATATTTATACACCCAATGGCAATCCAGTAGATACTGATAAATATACATATAAAAAAGAATGGTTAGATAACTTAATTAAACAACTAAAAACTCTTTCAAAGAAAAATGAAAATATTATTTTAGCAGGAGATTTTAATATTCTACCTTCAGCAGAGGATGCTTACAATATAAAGGGATTTGAAGATGATGCTTTGTACAGACTTGAGATAAGAAAAAAATATAGAGAAATGATAAATTTAGGTTTTCATGATGCTTACCGTCACATTCATGGTGAAAAAGAAGGTTATACTTATTGGGATTATATGAGAGGTGCTTGGCAGAAAAATAATGGATTAAGAATTGATCACTTCTTAGTATCAAATTCTTTATTAAATATAGTTAAGAATGTTAATATTAACAAAGACCCTAGAGGAAAAGAAAAACCTTCAGATCACACACCTATTGAAATTGAATTAACTTAACGACTTAATTTTATTAACAAGTTCTTCATTAATATTCCTTGGACCTTTATCTAGTCTATTTTTATGTCTTCTTTCACCTGGAAGTCTAACACCATCCATTGCTGACATTTTACTAAAAAACTCATCAGCATGTTTATCCCAACCTTTGCCAGAAATTTTATCAGGTGAGATTGCTATAATAAATTCACCACCACTTGGAGGGCCACCATCATTATTATCTTTAGTTGCAGTTTCAAAACTAAAATTTTCACCAATTAACGCACCAGCTAATAGTTCAACCATCATTGCTATACTAGATCCTTTATATCCACCAAAAGGAAGTATAACTCCACCATCAGCGATTTCTCCAGGATCAGTTGTTTCTTTGCCTTTTTTAGTTAAACCTGTTCCAAGAGGAACTTTGTGCCCTTCTCTTTTTGCAATTTGAACTTCACCCATTGCCATTGAAGCTGTTGCCATATCATAGACAACTGGAGTTTTGCCAGGTCTTGGCCAGGCAAAAGAAATTGGATTTGTACCATACAAAGGTTTTGTAGCACCTGCTGGTGCAACGGCAGGCTTATAGGATGTACAAGCAATACCAACAAGACCAGCTTCAGCAATAGCTTCAGTTTCAGGCCAAAGAGCTGCCATGTGATGTGAATTTTTTATAGCAAGAACTGCTACACCATTTTTTTTGGCCAAATCAATAACAGCAGGTAATCCTAAACTTAAAACCATTGGAGCAACTGCATTATTACCTAATACTTTAATAATACTTGGAGCAACATTTTTTAATTCAGGTCTTGCTTTACCATTAATCTTTTTGCTTTTTAAGCCAGCCACATAAGCAGGTAATCTAAACAAACCATGAGAAACAGAACCATCTCTTTCAGCTCTCATAATAGTATCAGCTAAGATACTAGCATTTTCTTCATCACAACCATTTGCTAATAAAGTTTTTTTAGCTAAATCTAGTATTTCACTTAAGGATAAAGAAATAGTACTCATTTATTTAATGATACATTTTTTGCATAAACCAAAAAATTCTAAATTATATTTACTGTATTTTATCCCAGTTTTGTCAGCAAAATTTGATAAATATTTTGAGAGTTTCGAATTACTTATTTCAGAAACTTTTTCACAACTTTCACATATTGAGAATGCTGTAGCTTTTGAAATTTGACAACTCGAATTTTGACAAGCTATAAAAGCATTTCGGCTTTCTATTTTATGAATTTTTCCTAATTCAACTAATTTATCTAATGCTCTATAAACTTGTAGAGGTGCTTTAATACCTTTTTTCTGTACATTAAAAAGTATTGCGTATGCTTTTAAGGGTTCTGAAGAATTATGAATTATATCAAAAATAATTTGTTGATTTTTTGAAAGATTGTGTTGTTTTTGCATTTTAAACTTTTTTAATAACTCATTAATTTTTTAACTTAATCGATTGCTTAATGTTTAACAAAGATAATATAAACAAAATTAAAGCTGCAACAATTATTGAGGGTCCCGAAGAAGTATTAAACTCTAATGAAGAAAATAAACCCAATATTACAGACAATAATCCTCCTATAACCGAGTAAATTACCATTTTTTGTGGACTGTCTGACATATTTCTAGCCATTGCAGCGGGGATAATCAACATTCCAGTAATTAATAACAAACCTACCATTTTAATTGATATGGCAATAACGGCAGCTAGTAAAATTGTAAATATAGCTTTTGATCTATCTGGATTTAAACCTTCAGCTTCAGCTAATTCATAATTAACAGTTGATGCAAATAAAGGTTTCCAAATTAATTTAAGTATAATTAAAATTACAGCACCACCACCCCATACAACAAATATATCATTAGTTGTTACAGCCAATATATCTCCAAATAATAGTCCCATGATATCAAATCTTATAAAAGTTAAAAAACCAATTACTACCAACCCAACAGCTAATGAAGAGTGTGCTAAAAGACCAAGTAAAGCATCACCAGGTAAATTAGTTTTTTTTTGAAGTTGTATTAATATCAAAGCTATTACTGATGAAATCAAAAATACTGAAAGAGCAATATTAAGATCAAATGTATATGCCATTGTAACACCTAGTAATGCTGAATGAGAAAGTGTATCACCAAAGTAAGATAGTCTTCTCCAAACAACAAAACATCCAAGTGGTCCTGCAACTAAGGCAATTCCAATTCCAGCAACCATTGCTCTTATAAAAAAATCATCAAACATCTAATTTTTTTTTATCACTCCTTCATCAGAATGCTCGTGATCATGTTTATGCTCATAAACTGAAAGAATTTGTGAAGCTTGTTCTCCAAATAAGGTTTTATATTCATTATTTTTTGCCACATCTATTGGTGAACCTGAACAGCAAACATGGCCGTTTAAACAGACAACATGGTCAGTTGCAGTCATTACAGTATGTAAATCATGTGAAATTAATAAAATTCCACAATTTAAAGTATCTGATATTTTTTTAATTAATTCATATAGCGCTATCTCTCCCGTATAATCAACGCCCTGAACTGGCTCATCAAGCACTAACAATTCTGGTTTTTTTGAAATAGCTCTGGCAAGTAATACTCTTTGAAACTCGCCTCCAGATAAATTGCCTAAATTTTTATTTTTAAGATGCATCACTCCAGTTAATGATAAAGCTTCATTAATCTGATCATCCTTAATATTTTCAGTTAAAACCATAAAGTCTTTAACTCTTAGTGGTAATGTCCAATCTATTGAAATTTTTTGAGGAACATAGCCAACTTTATTGGTATATTTTTCAACACTACCTTCAATATTTCTGTATATACCTAGAGCAATTTTAGCAGTTGTACTTTTACCAGATCCATTTGGACCAATGAGTGTAATAATTTTCCCTTTTTCAACTTGTAAAGATACACCTTCAACAAGCCATTTTTCATTTTGGCGAAAACCTACATTATTTAATTTTACTAATATGTTATCTGAATTCATTTTTACTGCTTGACTTATATTTGTTATATTATTACATGCTGTTATATTATAACAACTAAATAAACTATATATTATGAAAAAACTAAAAAAAATACCACTGTTTTTAACAATTTTATCACTTGTAACTTTTATTGCTCCAGCAAATGCTGATGTAAAAGTAGTTACATCAATTAAACCATTACATTCATTAGCTGGTTATCTTATGGATGGTGTTGGAAAACCTGATTTAATAGTAGACGGTTACGCATCTCCTCATGGATTTTCTATGAAACCATCTCATGCAAAGATGTTACAAAATGCAGACCTTATATTTTGGATAGGTGAAGATTTAGAAAGCTTTCTTGAAAAACCATTAAGCTCAATAGCTAAAAAAGCTGAAAAAATTGAATTAATGGAAATTAAAGGGTTAAACGTATTAAAGTTCAGAGAAAGAAATATTTTTGATGAACATGATCACGATGATCACGCTAAAAAAGAAGATAACCATGACGACCATGATGATCATGATAAAAAGGAAGATGGACACGATGACCATGATGGTCATGACGACCATGAAGGGCATGCACATGGTGAATACGATCCTCACATTTGGTTAGATCCTTTAAATGCAAAAGTAATTTTAAAAGAAATGACAGATCATTTGATTGAAAATGACAGTAAAAATGCATCTACTTACAAAAGTAATTTAGACAAAGCTCTCAAGGATATTGACAAGCTTACTATGGAAGTGATGACTGAATTGAATAAAAGTACATCTTCAATAGTTTTTCATGATGCATATCAATATTTTGAAGAAAGATTTAATGTAAATATATTGGGTGCTTTTACAGTTAATACAGATGTTATGCCTGGCGCTGAGCAGTTGGCTGAAATCAGAGAAATAATTGAACACGATAAAGTAAAATGTATATTTTCTGAACCTCAATTTAATCCTGATATTATAAAAGCAGTTGCTAAGGATATGAATATTAAAACTGGTGTTGTTGATCCTTTAGGTGCTACTTTAAATCCAGGAAAAGATTTATATTTTGATTTAATTAGAAATATGTCTGCTTCTTTTAAAGACTGTTAATTAAAAATAAGATTTCAGTTTCCTCTATAATTGTAATAAATTAATAAAAAATTACATATAGAGGAGACTATGTTTATCAAAAAATACCTTAAGTGGATCAGTACTGCTTTAGTTTTAACAGGAATATTGTTAACTAATTTAAACATCTACCCTATTAACATCTACTTTCATGGACTTGGTGTTATTGGATGGACGATAGCTGGATTTATATCAAAAGATAAAGCAATTTTAACTAATTTTGGATTACAAATACCATTATTCTTAATTGGAATTTATAAGATTATAATTTAATCATTATTAGATTATGAAAAATAAGATTTTTATTGGTGAGTTTATTGGTAGTTGCTTTTTAGTAATGATTATCGTTGGTTCTGGAATTATGGCAGAAAACTTAACAGATGATGATGCTTTAAGACTTACAGCAAATACACTTGCAACTGGTGCTGGCTTATTTGTCTTAATAACTTCCTTTGCTGATATTTCAGGTGCTCACTTTAATCCTTTTGTAAGCTTAACTATGTATTTAACTAAAAAAATTAAAGGAAAACTTTTAATTACATATATTCCAGCTCAAATATTGGGATGCTTATTAGGTGTAATGTTAGCTAATGTATTCTTTGAACATAATATAATTGAATTATCCACTAAAAGTAGAGATGGCTTTCATATATTTCTAGCAGAAATTGTAGCCACTTTTGGTCTAATATTTATTATCTTTGCAACTTTAAAAGATGGTAAAACAACAGTTGCAGCCTGCGTTGCAACTTATATTACAGCTGGTTATTGGTTTACTTCCTCAACATCTTTTGCAAATCCAGCAGTTGCAATAGCAAGGACTTTTACAGAATCGTTTACTGGTATTAATTATCTCAATACACCAACTTATATAATTGCAGAATTAATTGGTGCATTAATTGCAGTATTAGTAATAAAAAAATTATTTTTAAAGTAGACAATATATTTCAATAATGTATTTAGGATGAATCATCATCCCTTAAACAATATTAATAAATTCTCTATATAGACTTTAATTTTGAATAATATAATGATCGATGAATCAACTCATCACAAAAAATATTAATAAATTTACCTATAGATTAAATTTCTCTTCTCTATTAAATCGACCTTAAGAATAAGAATCGTTCGAGATGGAAAACAATAAAGATAAATAAAAAATAGGGAAAATAAGATGGAAATGACAACAATATATACGATCGTCGGCTTTGCTTTAGCGGGGTATAGCGTTATAGCAAATGATTCAATTCAAACGCTTGGAACATTTATAGCGTCAAAACAAAAATGGTTTAAATGGTATACGCTTGCAAGCGCTGCCTCATTTGTGATGATACTTGCAATCACATGGGGTTGGTACAGTAATGCTGGTGATATATCTTATGGAAGATTAACTAGAATACCTTTCCAAGAAATACAGTGGTATCATGCTGTGGCACCTGGAATACTTTTAGTGCTAACAAGAGTAGGAATACCAGTTTCAACTACATTCCTAGTTCTATCGGCATTTGCATCAACTGTAGTGCTTGAAAAAATGCTTATGAAGAGTGTTGTAGGATATGGCTTAGCAGCTGTTGCAGCATACATTTGTTGGATAGTAGTATCTAAATTTATTAATGAGAAATTTGATGAAGTTGAAGATAAATGGATAGGATTTTGGAGAAACTCTGTATGGGTAACTTCAGGTTGGTTATGGTGGGTTTGGTTATCTCACGATGTGGCTAATATAGCTGTATATCTTCCAAGACAATTAGATGTAAATTTATTATTAATTGTTCTTGCATACTTTACAGCTCTTCTTTTTTATATCTTCTACATAAACGGAGGAACAATTCAAAAAGTTGTTTTAGATAAAACTGGAACTAGATACGCAAGATCAGCAACAATAATCAATGTGATTTATGCTGCTGTACTTTACTATTTTAAAGAACTTAATGATCTGCCAATGTCTACAACTTGGGTGTTTGTTGGATTGTTGTGTGGTAGAGAGCTTGCAATATCAACAATGAATAAAGATTATAAATTCAAATATGTATTTCCACTTATTGGAAAAGATTTTGTTAAAATGATTTTTGGATTAAGTGTATCGGTTGGAATTGTACTTGCAATTCACTACATAATTATTCCAAATAATTGGTTTTAAATTTATTTATGTGGTCGTGTTAATTTATTTAGCACGGCCATATATGTCTTGATATCTAACTATATCAGTTTCTTTTAATATAGACCCTACTTGTGCTTCGATAATCTTAACAGGTTTCTTATATGGATTTTCTATTCTATGAACTGAACCTAAAGGAATAAAGACAGTTTCATCAGGTTTCATTGTAAAATATTTCTTATCTAAAGTAATTTTAGGTTTACCTTGAGTAACTACCCAGTGTTCAGCTCTGTGATGGTGTTTTTGAAGACTTAATATGCCTTTTGGTTTTACATATAACTCTTTAATCAAAAATTCCTTACCATTAAATAAATTAACATAACTGCCCCATGGTCTATGAAATACATTTTTCTTTTTAAAATATTGTCTTTTATTTCTTCCATACATTTTACAAATTTCTTTCCAAGAGCCTAAGTCAGACCAAGGTATATCTAATTTGATAGCATTTATTTCTTTTGTTTTTTCTAAAATTGCATAGTCAAAAGATTTAGCTGTTGCTTTAGTGAATGCTTGTTTATTTAAATAATACACGTTACTTTTATATTTTGCTTTTGTTACAGCTTTGTTGCAGTTTCGGAAAATATTTGGTTGGTATTTCTTAAAATTATTAATGATTGAATCTTTTCTTAAATAAAACATTCCAGAATTCCAATAGCCTCTTTTAGTAATTATTTGTTTGGCTTTAGCCTCTTTAGGTTTTTCTACAAATCTAGTTACTTTATTATTTTTTGTTAAAAAATAACCAAACTCACTAGACGGCATTGTTGGTTTAATCCCAAAAATAAAGATATTATTTTGAGTTAATCTCTTTTGATTTTTTTTAATAGCTTTATTAAACAAAGCAACCTTCTCAATTAAATGATCAGCTGCTAAGAACATTAAAGGTTGTTCGTTTGGAATGTCTTTTATTAATGCCGCACTTAATATAGCTGGTGCAGTATTTCTTTTATCAGGCTCAAGAACGATCTTAAATTTTCTTATCTTATGTTTCTTTAAATGCTGTTTAACTTGTTCAAGATATTTTGCATTTGTGCTTATAATAGGATCATCAAATATTGATGCTTTAACTCTCTCTAAAGTTTTACCTAATAAAGTCCAATTACCAAAATCTATAAACTGTTTAGCTTGATATTTTTTGGCTTTAGGCCAAAGTCTCGTCCCTGCTCCACCACATAAAATAACAGGTCTAATTTTCATTAAATATCAGCGTATTCTTTAACTTCTTTTCTCTTTCCAGGATGTGTGGGTGCACCTAAATAAGCTGGTCCTACTGTTTGTGCGTATTT
>JAOIRP010000020.1 GCA_028221385.1 Candidatus Pelagibacter sp. | reverse complement strand
ACAAAAAAAGAAAAAATTCAAGTCAAATCTAATACTACTAAAAATAAATTCTTGAGTATGGTTAAAAAAGCAAAAAATTATATTAAGATTGGTGACGTATTTCAGGTGGTTCTAAGTCAAAGGTTTGAAGCTAAATTATCCAAAAAACCATTAGAGATTTATAAAAAACTTAGAATTACTAACCCCTCACCTTTTATGTATTTTTTTAACTTTGAAGATTTTCAAATTATTGGTGCAAGTCCAGAAATTTTAGTTAGATTAAGAGATAACAAGATTACTGTAAGACCAATAGCAGGAACTAGACCAAGGGGAAAAAATTCTAAAGAAGATAATTATTATGCGAAAGATTTACTTAAAGATAAAAAAGAATTATCAGAACATTTAATGCTATTAGATCTTGGTAGAAATGATGCGGGTAAAGTTTCTAAGATAAATACAGTCAAGGTTACAGAGAGCTTTATTATTGAAAAATACTCACACGTTATGCACATTGTTTCAAACGTAATTGGTAGTTATAATAAAAAATATTCAAAATTTAAATCCTTATTAGCTGGATTTCCAGCAGGAACTGTATCTGGTGCACCTAAAATAAGAGCAATGGAAATTATTGATGAATTAGAAACAACAAAAAGAAAAGTTTATGCTGGTGGAATAGGTTATTTTTCTGCTAATGGTGAATTTGATACCTGTATTGCTCTTAGAACTGCTATTTCAAAAAATAATAAATTTTATGTTCAAGCAGGTGCTGGTATTGTAGCAGACAGTAATCCGATTAAAGAGTATGAAGAAACTGTAAATAAGGCTAAGGCTTTATTAAATGCTTTAAAATAATGAAAATAATACTAATTGATAACTATGATAGTTTCACATTCAATTTGTATCACTATCTTTCTTCTCTAAATACAAAAGTGGATGTTATTCGTAATGACAAAATTACATCAAATCAAATATTAAAAAAAAAATATGATAAGATTGTAATCTCACCTGGTCCAGGTAATCCTAATCAATCTGGAAATTGCATTAAAATAGTAAAATCTCTATATAAAAAAATACCTATTTTAGGTGTTTGTTTAGGCCATCAGATTATTGGTCAAGTTTTTGGTTCAAAAATAATTCAGGCTGATAAACTAATGCATGGAAAAACAAGTAAAATAACCTCAAATAGAACTGGGATATTAAAAAATCTACCCTCACTGTTTGAAGCAACAAGATATCACAGTTTGATTATAGATAAGAAAACACTTTCAAAGGAACTTGAGATTACAGCTCAAACTGAAGATGGTTTAATTATGGGAATAATGCACAAAGAATATAACATTCATGGTGTTCAATTTCACCCTGAAAGTATAAAAACTAAGGTAGGCATTAAAATATTAAAAAACTTTATCAATTATAAGATTTAATGGAACAATATTTAAGTAAATTAAAAAATAAACAAAATTTATCATTTGAAGAAAGCAAAGCTGCTTTTGAAATACTAATGGATGGCAAAGCTTCAGAGGATCAAATTTTTGATTTCCTAACCCTTCTTTCAGCAAAGGGTGAAGTTGCAAATGAGATTGCTGGAGGAGTGTATGTTTTAAGAAATAAATCAAAAAGAGTTAATGTTAAAGATTGTGTTGATACATGTGGCACAGGTGGTGATGGAATGAATACACTTAATATATCTACAGCATCTGCTTTATTATTATCTAGTATGGGAGTTAAAGTAGCTAAACATGGCAATAAGGCTGTGTCATCAAAATGTGGATCGGGTGATGTTTTAGAAGCACTCAATATTAGAATTGATTTAGAGCCCAATGATATTGAAAAACAAATAAATAATAATAATTTCGGTTTTATGTTTGCGCCAAACTATCATAGTGCGATGAAATTTGTTGGACCTACAAGAAAAAAAATAGGTAAAAGAACAATATTTAACATGATTGGACCTCTCAGCAGTCCAGCGTTAGTAGAGAGACAAGTTGTTGGAGTTTTTGATCAAAAATTATTGAAAATTTTTGCTGATGCTTTAGCTAATTTGAGTATAAAATTTGCTTGGGTTGTTAATAGCAATGATGGATTAGATGAAATATCTCCATATGCAAAAACAAATGTTATGCAGCTAAAAAATGGTGAAATTTCTGAAATAACAATTGATCCTAAAGAATTAAATATTGGTGCAAATAAATTTGATGATTTGATTGGTGATGATGCTGAATTTAATGCAAGTAAAATGATAAACATATTTAAAGGTGAGGACAATGATTTTTCAAAAGCTGTTTGCTTAAATGCAGCAGCAGGTCTTATTGTCGCCGAACAAAATTCAATATTTAAAGATGCTTATGAGTCTGCAAGATCACATATATTATCAGGTCAAACTTTTGAGAATTTAAAAAAAATACAAAATGTCTGATAATATTCTAGAAAAAATAATTAAAAAAAAAATTGAACGTATTGATTTATTAAAAAAATCAATTTCATTAAAATCCTTAGATGAAAAAATTGATCAAAATAAATTATTCATTAATTTTAAGGATAAAATACAAAAGAATATCGATAATAATAAGATTTCTTTAATAGCTGAAATTAAAAAAGCTAGTCCTTCTGCTGGTATAATAATAGAAGATTATGACCCTATAGAAATAGCAAAAATATATTATAATAATAAAGCAACTTGTTTATCTATACTTACAGAAGAAAATTTTTTTCTTGGTAATCTTATTCATGTAAGCAAAGTTAAAGAAAAAATAAACTTACCTGTTCTTTGTAAAGATTTTTTTATAGATAAATTTCAAGTTCATCTTGCTAAAAGTTATGGTGCAGATGCTATATTAATAATAATCGCTGGTGTTTCTGATGAACTAGCAAATGATTTATATGAGGAAGCGTTAAAACTTAACATGTCTATAATAGTTGAAGTGCATACTGTTGAAGAGGCAAAAAAAGCTCTTAACTTTAAAGAGGCATTAATTGGAATTAATAATAGAAACCTTAAAACCCTTAAAACAGATATAAATACAACTTATGATATCCATGATGTTTTAATTAATCATAGTGGTCCTTTAATCTCTGAGAGTGGGATTAAAACAAAAGAAGAACTTCTTGCTTTAAAAGATAAAACCAACATTAAAACTTTTTTAATTGGTGAATCACTTTTAAAAAATTTGGATGATAATACAATTTTTTCAATTCTTTAGTAAAATAAACCCCTATTTTAAACACTTTTTAGCTATTGTTTATTTAGGAGAACTTTTGTAGAACAGATTTTGTACGATATTTGTTCTTATGCTTACAAAAAAACAAAAAAACTTACTTTTATTTATCAACAAGAAGTTGAGATCTTCTGGTGTATCACCCTCTTATGAGGAAATGAAAGAGTCGCTTAATTTAAAATCAAAATCAGGAATTCACAGATTAATTAGCGCATTAGAGGAAAGAGGATTTATTAAAAGATTAGCACATAAAGCTAGGGCTTTAGAGGTTATAAAACTACCTGAAACTGCATCAGCTAATGATATTTATAACAGTTTTTCACCAAGTGTAATAAAAGGTGGTTTAGATGAAGAGAATGCTAAATCAGATGAAATTGAAATACCAGTTTTAGGTAAAATAGCAGCAGGAACTCCTGTTGAGGCAATTCAAAATGAGGTGTCTAGAATACCTCTACCAAGTAATCTTGAGAAAAATGGTCAATATTTTGGTTTAAAAGTACAAGGTGACTCAATGATAGAAGCTGGCATCAACGAAGGTGATACCGTAATCATTAAAAGATCAGATACTGCTGATAATGGTAAAATTGTAGTAGCCTTAATAGATGAGCATGAAGCAATGTTAAAAAGAATTAGAAGAAAAGGCAAGACTGTTGCATTAGAAAGTGCAAACAGAAATTATGAAACTAAAATATTTGGACCTGATAGAGTTAAGGTTCAAGGTGTTCTTGTATCTTTATATAGAAACTTCTAAGAAAATAGTCTAAACATTTCCAATGTCTAAAATAGCAACAAGATTTGCTCCGTCTCCTACTGGAGCTTTACATATAGGAGGTGTAAGAACTGCTTTATTTAATTGGCTTTATTCAAAAAATCAAAAAGGAACTTTTCATTTAAGAATTGAAGACACAGACAAAGAAAGATCTAAAGACGAACATAAAATACAAATTATTAAATCTTTAAAATGGATAGGCATTGAGCATGATGGTGAAGAGTATATTCAATCTACAAAAATTAATGATCATATTAAAGTTGTAGATGAGTTAGTTAAAAATGGAAATGCTTATAAATGTTATTGCTCAACAGAAGAAATTGAAGATCAAAAAAAAAGAGCGAGACAAAAAAAACTTCCATACATTTATAATAGAATATGTAGAGATCTTTCTCAAACAGATGCACCTAAAGATGTAAAGCCTGTAATTAGATTTAAAAGTAAAATAGGTGGAACAACTATATTAAAAGATTTAGTCCAAGGGAATGTAGAAATTGAAAATAACACAATTGAAGATTTTATAATTTTAAGAAATGATGAAACGCCAACATATAATTTATCTGCAACAGTTGATGATCATCAAATGAATATGACACATATTATTAGAGGAGATGATCACAAAATTAATACTTTTAAACAAATGCAAATATACATAGCTATGAAATGGGATTTACCACAGTTTGCTCACATACCTCTAATTCATACCATTGAAGGTAAAAAGTTATCAAAAAGAGACAACGCATCAACATTAGATGACTATTCAAAAATTGGAATAATGCCAGATGCTCTAAGAAATTATCTTTTAAGACTTGGCTGGTCTTACAAAGATAAGGAGATATTCACTCTAGATGAAAGCATAAAATATTTTGATCTAAAAGGAATTGGTAAATCCCCATCTAAACTTGATATGAGCCGTATTCTTTCAATGAATGAACATTATATTAAAACAATTGATGAAAATGAACTATACAATCAATTACTTCAATATTGTGAGTTGTTTAAAGAAAAAATTGATACAGATAAAGAGAACAAACTTAAGCACTCATTATCATTCCTTAAGAATAAAGCTAAGACACTAGAAGATATCTATAATAATGCTAAATATATAATTGTTGATGAAGTTGACCTAAATCAAGAAGATTTTAAGCTAATTGATGATAATGCAAAAAAAATTATATCAGATTTTTCAAAAAAATTTTCTACAGTAGAGAATTTAACTAAAGAAACATTGGAACCAATATTAAATGATTTAATCAAATCATATGAGACAAACTTTAAAAGCGTTGGTCAACCATTAAGAATTATATTAACAGGTTCTAAATTTGGTCCTGGTATATATGATATAATTATTTCCTTAGGAAAAGTTGAAGTAGAAAAAAGGCTAAATAAGTTAGTCTAATACTTAAAAATAATCTGATAAAATTTTAGCAGTTTTTTCAGTAGATGAAGTGTCTGATTTAATATAATTTAATGTTTTTTTTATCACTTCTAATTGTGATTTCATTAAATCGGGGTGATTTAATAAATAATTTACAGAATTGAATATTTCTTTTGGATTACATTCTTTTTGTAAGAGTTCTGGAATAATTTCTTTATTATTAATTATATTGATTATATTTGCAAAACGTACTTTTACTAAAGATTTCATTAAAAAATAGTTGATCATATTAATTTTGTAAATAATTATAGAAGGAACATTTGCATTACAAATTTCTAAAGAAACAGTACCTGACTTTGCAACTGCAAATATAGAATTATTTAAAACTTGAGATTTTATGATTTCATCTGAAATTACTTGAGAATTTTCTATTTTATCATTTTTAATAAAATCGTTTATTAAATTTCTATTTTCATTAGTGCCATGAAAAATAAAAGCATAATTATTAGATTTATTATTCATCAGTTTGATAAATTCTGATAAAATTGGTAAAAGCACATTGGTTTCAGAATTACGACTTCCAGCAAAAATTGAGATAATTTTTTTTTCTTTGTCTATTAATGATGAAAGATCTGTTTTAGTTTTATTATCTTGTTCCAGTAAAGGATGACCAACAAAAGTATTGGTAATATTTTCTTTATCAAAAAAAGTTTTTTCAAAGTTAAATAATAGTAGCATGTGATCTACAAATTTTTTAAATTTTTTAACTCTGCCCTCTCTCCATATCCACACTTGTGGTGCAACATAATGTATAGTTTTTATATTCTTGTTAATTTTCTTAACTCGTTCAGCAACTCTTAATGTAAAATCTGGGCTATCAACGCTAAATAATATATCAGGATTAAATTTGATAATTTCTTCTACTGTTTTATTGATCTTATTTCTTATTTTAAAGATGTTTAATAAAACACTTGTAAAACCCAAGTATGTAATTTCTTTAAGATTAAAAATTGAATTTATACCTAATGATTTTAAATGATTGCCACCAACAGATAAATATTCAATATCTGGTTTTATAGTCTTTAATTTAGATATAACCGTGGATGCTAACTTATCTCCGGAAGGTTCACCAGTTAATATAAAAATTCTTTTCATATTGTTTTGATAAATATTTTATTTTTATTAGCAAAGTTTATACATTTAACTTTATCTAAAAAAATATTTTGATTAGCTTTTAATACAATTCCACCAATATTTACTTTTTTACAGTCCTTCAATGTATCAAGGCCAACGGTTGGTAAATCAACTCGAATATCTTGTTTTTTTTTGGGTAATTTAATCAAAATAGCTTTAATTTTTTTACTTTTTTTAATTGATAGAATCATTTTTTTTGTTCCTTTTGAGGTCTCTTTGGCAATGACAAAGTTATTCCTTATAATTAAACCTTGTACGTGATTATAAGCACTCAAACTTTTTAAAGATTTAATTCCTTTTCTTATATTAATTAAGTCTATTTTATGGGGTTTAATTTTAGTAAAGTTACCTTTTGTTAATGTTAATTCTGGATTATAAAAATTTGATTTAATAACTCTGATTTTATTTTCAGCTAAAATTTTAATCAATTCTCTTAAGATAGCTGCATCACCCAATTTTGCAGCTCTAATTATTCTTGGTATGTAATAAATACCCTTAATATCTAATTTCAAATTAGATATTCTTGGCTTATCAATTTTGCCAGCAAATAAAACTTTGTTGCACTTTTTTTCTTTAATCAACTTAAGAATTTGTCCAAATTTTCCGATACTTATAAAATGAGCATTTTTATCATTTTTAAAACGATTATTTTTACTTAAATCAATTATGAAATATTTCTTATTTTCTTTTTTTAAAGTTTTTAGTACTATTTGTGGAAAGTCTGTACTACCTAAGAATAAACCAATCATTTATTTTAAAGATGGGGTGCAAATTGGTCTTTTTTTGTCTTTATTTATAAAATCCAAAACATCTTTAACTAAAGGGTTATCTGTATATTTTCCGTTAAGATTCTTTAAGTTTTCACTAAGAACTTCAGTTTTAAAAATTTCTTTATAGGCATCTGTAAGTCCCAAAATGTCTTTATTAGATACTTTGTCTCTCCTTAAACCAACAACATTAATTCCATTTAGATAATTTCTATTACCTGTCGATAAGCCATATGGGATTACATCTCTTAATACACCTGTCATACCACCTATCATTGCCCTTTTACCAATTCTCGTAAATTGTTGGACTCCACATTTTGCTCCTATGATTACAAAATCTTCAATTTCTGCATGGCCAGCTATTGCAGTATTGTTGGCCATGACAATATTATTACCAATAATACAGTCGTGCGCAATATGCGCACCAATCATTATTAAATTATTACTTCCTATCTTAGTTAACCCACCTCCTTGTACAGTACCAGTATTTATCGTTACGTGTTCTCTAATAGTATTGTTATCACCAATTAAAAGTGTAGTTTCTTCACCTTTATACTTCAAATCTTGTGGATCACTTCCTATTGACGCAAATGAATAAAGTTTATTTTCTTTTCCAATAGTGGTGTTCCCAGTAATATTTACATGAGATTGGATTAAAGTATTTTCTCCAATTTCTACATTTGGTCCAATTGTTGCATAGGGTCCAATCTCTACATTGGTAGAAATTTTTGCCTTAGAGTCAATTATAGCTGTTTTATGTATCATTTATTTTCTTTTATAAATCTTCTTAAGTCTGTTGCAGGATATCCCATAACTTTTGAATTATTTGGTATATTTTTAATAACGCCACTGCCGCCCCCTATTTGGACATTGCTACCAATATTTAAATGTCCTGAAATACCAGCTTGTCCACCTATGATAACATTGTCTCCTAGCGATGAACTCCCAGCAAAACCAACTTGTCCAGCAATAATACAGTTGTTACCAATCTTGTTGTTATGAGCAATATGAACTTGATTGTCTATAAATGTATTTTTACCAATAATTGTATTTGATAAAGAGCCCCTATCAATAGTTGCACCACATCCAATTTCAGAATTATCTTCTATTATAACTATACCAATATGCGGATATCTAAAATTCTTTTTTTTATCTGGAAAAAAACCAAAACCTTTTTTCCCAATAACACAACCATCTAATATATTTACATTATTACCTACTAGGGTTTTTCTAATTATTACATTAGAACCTATCGAAGAATTATCCCCTATTACCACATTGCTTTCTATAATTGAGTTGTGACCAATTAAACAATTTTTTCCTATCTTTACATTTTTACCAATTAAAACATTCTGGCCAAATTTAATTTTTTTAGACAATGAAGTTTTTTTAATATCTTTTACTGTATTATCAAAATCATCAATTATTGAGTTTGGGTAAAATATTTTAGTAATTTGCGCAGTTGCAATCAATACATTATCAACAATTATTTTTTTACAACTAGCAGGTAACAAGTTAGATAAGTTTTTGCTAGTAATACAATAAGAAGCTTTAGTTTTAGAAGCTAGTGCTTCATATTTTTTTGAATGAAAAAAAGTAATCTCATTAATATTTGCAGTTACTAAATCTTTAATATTTTTAACTTTAGACTTATTAAAATTTTCAATATTATCAATTGATGCAAGCTTTAACAGTTTAGCTATATCAAAAGGACCTTTGTTCTTAAAAAATGGATTAATCATTATTTAAGTTTTTTTATCAAATAAAAATGAAAATACTTATCAAGAAATATTACTGATTATTTTCTATCAACAATAGTTGCAGACCACTGTGCATCTGCCATTTTTTTTCCTTCTACAAAGGCTTCACCCTTATACTTCCATACTCTTCCATGGGATCTCGTGGCCTCAATATTCAATTCCAATCTGCAATCTGGAATAACTGGGCTTCTGAACCTTGCTTTTTCAATACCCATTAAAAAAACTAACTTATTTTCATAAGTTTCTTTATCAATACCAGCAGCAGTTAAAGCTGCAGCTGCTTGCCCAAACGCCTCTACAATTAAAACACCAGGCATTACAGGATTTCCAGGAAAATGTCCTTGCACAAAGAAACTATCTTTTCTAACATTAACAATGGCTGTAGCTGAAAAAAGTTTTTTAATATTAA
>JAOIRP010000002.1 GCA_028221385.1 Candidatus Pelagibacter sp. | reverse complement strand
CTTTTTATTTGTTTTTGGCTCACTTTTTTAATTTTTTCTTTATCACCTGAGGTTGTAATCATAGAAATTAAATTAAAAAATGAATTTTCAAAACCTTCATTAATAACTCTATTTTTATTAAATTTTGTGTCAAAAGAGGATGAAATTTCAACATTAGATACTTTGAAGTTGTCTGCTCTTAAAAAACTTGTGGAAAAAAATATTAAAAATAGAACCAATGAAATAAAAAATATATATACTTTTAAAAATGTTACTAATTTATTTATAATTTGCATAATCTATATTAATGAAAAAACTAAATCTAACATATCAAAAAAGTGGTGTTAACATAAATGCTGCAGATAAGTTTGTTAATTTTATATCTAACATTTCATCAAAAAATAAAGGCAAAAAAAAGTTTGATAATATTGGTAATTTTGGATCGATAACTAGTATTCCTAATAATCTCAGAAAGCCTAAAATTGTAGCTTGCACTGATGGAGTTGGCACTAAGGTGGAGATAGCAAACATGCTAAATAAATATGATACTATTGGCATTGATTTAGTTGCAATGAGTGTAAACGACTTAATTGTTCAAGGAGCAAAACCATTGTTATTTTTAGACTACATTTCTATTAATAAAATAAATCTAAAAAAATTAAAATCTATCCTTAAAGGAATAGTAAAAGGTTGTAAAATCTCTGGATGTGAATTGGTTGGTGGAGAAACTGCAGAAATGCCTGGGACTTACGAAAAAGGGAAATTTGATATAGCTGGTTTTGCAGTGGGTTTAGTCGATGAAAAAAAAATTTTGACAAAAAAAAATATTAAGAAAAACAATTTAATTCTTGCAATACCTTCAAGTGGTGTTCATTCAAATGGCTATTCTTTAATTAGATATGTTTTAAATAAAAAAAAAATTAATTTGAAAAATAATTTATTTTTGAAAAAAGAATTATTAAAACCAACAAAAATTTATGTAAAAGAAATTTTAAATTTAGTCGATAATAGTCTGTTAAATGGATGCTCAAATATAACTGGTGGTGGGCTAGCAGATAATATTAAAAGAGTTATTCCAGATGGACTGGTTGCTCATATAGATTTAAATAAGATTAAAACAAAAAAAATTTTCAAATGGTTAAAACAAAATAAAATTAAAGACAAAGAAATGTTAAAAACATTCAATTGTGGTGTTGGTTTTTGCTTAATAATTGAACCAAAGAATTTAAAAACAATCTCAAAATATTTTACAAAAGAATTTAAACCATATGTAATTGGAAAAATAACATCAGGAAAAAATAAAGTTAAACTCAATGGAAAAATTGACTGGTCTTAAAAAGGTAAAAACAGCAGTTTTTATTTCAGGAACAGGTAGCAATTTAAAGAATATAATAAAATTTTCTAAAATAAAAAAATCTCCCATTTCAATAAATTTAATAATTTCAAACACTCGTTTTGCAAAAGGTTTAAAATATGCTGAACAATTTGAAATCAAAAAAAAAATATTTAATTTTAATAATTACAATAAAGATGAAAAAAAAATTTTAATATTGCTTAAAAAAGAAAAAATAGAATTTATTTGTTTAGCTGGTTATATGAAAATTCTATCTGCAGGATTTATAAAAAAGTTTGGTAAAAAGATAATCAATATTCACCCATCTTTACTTCCTAAGTATAAAGGCCTTAATACACATAGTAGAGCAATAAAAAATAAAGATAAATTAGCTGGTTGCACAGTTCACTATGTAGCTTCAAAATTAGATTCTGGGAAAATAATATTGCAAAAAAAAGTTAAGATATCAGCCAGAGATAATCCTACTTCTTTAAAAAAGAAAGTTTTAAAGCAAGAGCACAAATTGTACCCTGCTGCTATTATGAAAATTTTTAATTAGTCTTTAAAAAAAAAATCAATTTCTATTTTTGCATTTTCAACGCTGTCAGAACCATGAACAGAATTTTTATCAATAGAAATTCCATATTTTTTTCTTATAGTTCCCTCTGTGGCATCTTCTGGTTTGGTCGCACCCATTAATTCTCTATTTCCTAATACTGCATTTTCTTTCTCAAGTATCATTACAACAATTGGCCCTGATGACAAATATGCACATAAATCATTATAAAATGGCTTTGTTTCATGAACTTTATAAAATTGTTCCGCTTCAGATTTTGTTATCTGAATTTTTTTATCTTCAACAATTTTAAAACCTTTATTAATAAACATGTCTTTTATTTCATTATCTAAATTTCTTTCAACTGCATCAGGTTTAATGATTGATAGTGTTTGCTCTGTATTACTCATAATTATCCTCTATTAGTTGGTTTAATAATCTTACTCCATAGCTTGTTGCTCCACCTGAGTTTAAAGCACCACCATATTTTGAAAATGCCATGCCCGCTATGTCTAAGTGGGCCCAAGGTGTTTTGTTTAAAATAAATCTTTGCAAAAACTGCGCTGCGGTTGTAGATCCTGCACCACCCACATAATTTATATTTTGCATGTCTGCATTTTTTGAGTCTATAAGTTTGTCAAAATTTTTATGCAACGGCATTCTCCATAATTTTTCCTTCACTTTATCACCTGCTTCTAATAATTGTTTTGACAATTTATCATCATTCGAAAATAGACCAGCATATTCAGAGCCTAACGAAACTATAATAGCGCCAGTTAAAGTTGCTAAGTCAACTATCAATTTTGGCTTAAATTTTTTTTCTGTAAACGTTAAAGCATCAGCCAAAACCAATCTACCTTCAGCATCTGTATTTAATATTTCTATTGTCTTACCACTGTAAGATTTTACTATGTCGCCAGGTCTTTGTGCATTTCCACTCACCATATTCTCAACAAGTCCCACAACACCTACTGCATTAATTTTTGCTTTTCTTATGGCTAAATTTTTCATTAAGCCCACCACCGTGGCAGAACCTGCCATATCATAAGTCATATCCTCCATAAACTTTGCTGGTTTCAGAGAGTAACCACCAGTATCAAAACAAACTCCCTTTCCAACAAATGCTAAAGGATTAGACTTGTTTTTTGTTCCATTCCATTCCATTGTTACAAGGTATGAACCTCTAATACTTCCCTGTCCCACACCAAGTAAAGCGTTCATTCCAAGTTTTTTTAATTTTTTTTCATCATAAATATTTATTTTTAACCCAAATTTTTTAAGTGTGTTTATTCTTTTTGCATATTCATCTGGGTGTAAGATATTTCCTGGTTCCGACACAAGGTCTCTTGCGAAAAAACTTCCTTCTTCTAGAGCTTTAAACCTTAAATGATCTTGAGTAGATATTTTATTCTTACTACCTGTCACATTTACAGAAACAGTTTTTTTATTTTTTTTTGATTTATAAATATTAAATTCATATGACTTCAATTTCAGTCCATGTAGAAAATAACCTACAAAATTTTTTATTTTGTTATTAATTGTATCTGAATTTACAATGTATTCTTTTTTCTTGTCATAATTAATATAATTATGAAATTTAGCTCCTAAATTTTCTATATTTGATATTTTTATATCCTTTTTAATAGATACTAAAAATATTGTTTTTTTTGAATTTACTTCAAAAAATAGTATGTCTTTTTTTAAATCACTATTTTTTAGTAAGTCAGATATGTAAGAAAATTCAGAATTTGAAAGATATTTTTTTAAATTACTTATATTGAATTTTTCATCAACAAATAAGACTAGGTTTGCTGGAATCTTGTTTGATCCATAATTTTTAAAGTTAATTTGAATAGACATAAATTTTTAAATACACTCTATACGTGTTTCTGCTATATATGTTTAATATTAAAAAATTTCAATGAAAAAAATACTATTTCAAAAGTTTATAAAAGATACTTTAAAACTTTTTGTCACCATAGCCTTTGTATTAGGTTTAATTGTATGGGTAATTCAGGCGGTAAATTTTTTAGATTTTGTTGCTGAAGATGGTCATAGCCTTTATGTTTACTTTTCTTATAGTGCTCTCAATTTTCCAAAAATAATTCATAGAATACTTCCCTTTGTTTTTTTTATCTCTCTTTTCTATCAAATATTAAAGTATGAAAGTAAAAATGAGCTACTGATATTTTGGACTAATGGTGTTAAAAAAATTCAGTTTATTAATGTTGTTATCTTTTACTCTCTTTTAGTAACAATTTTTCAAATTTTTCTTGGTGGTTTTATTTCCCCATACTCTCAAAATGAAGCTAGAACTTTTATCAGGACATCAAATGTAGATTTTTTTCCAGCATTAATAAAAGAAGGTAAATTTATTGATACTGTATCAGGTCTTACAATCTTCATTGAGTCAAGGGATGAATTTGGAGATTATAAAAATATATTCCTTAAAGATTTATTTACAAAAAAAAAAAGTAATGAACAAACAGAAGAAAGTTTTCAAATAATTTATGCAAAAAAAGGACGTTTGATTATCTCTAATAATAATCGATACTTTGAATTATATGAAGGTGAAATGATAAATAAAGAAAATAAAAAAATTACTAATTTTACATTTGATAAGATAAATTTTAACTTATCAAAGTATACATCAAAGAGTACAACTTATCCAAAAATTCAAGAGGTTCCAAGTAAAGATATAATTGAGTGTTTATATTTAAATTATGAAAATAAGATTAGTGATTTTGATGATACAAAATTTCTTCAATGTAAAATAGAATCAATGAAGGCAATTAAACAAGAATTTTTAAAAAGATTTTATAAACCTTTATATCTTCCACTACTTTCTTTAATTAGCTGTCTACTTATACTTAAATCAAAAGAAAATGATGATTTTGATAAATTTAAAATTTTTTTATTTTTGATTATTTTTTTTATAATAGTAATATCAGAATTATCTTTAAGGTTTTCAACTAGCGGGCAGTTTGGTTTGTTCTTCTTTCTTATTTTACCCTTGCTAACTTTTATAACTATTTATTTATCTTTAAAGGCTAAAGTAAAATTATGATAAAAATATATCAAAATTATCTCATAAAACTTTTTTTAAGAAAGATTATTCTTCTTTCTGGAATTTTTTTATCTTTAATATTTATTTTAAGTATTTTTGAAGAAATTTCATATTTTAAAGATATAAATGTCAGTATTTATTTTCCTTTTTTATTAACTATACTGAATACTCCTTCTACTTTGTTTGAAATTTTTCCATTTATTTTTCTAATATCTTCCCAGTTTTTCTTTTTAGAATTAATCGATAAAAATGAATTAGAATTTTTAAAAGTTCATGGTTTAAATAATATTAAAATAATAAAAATACTGTCATCTACATCAATAGTTTTAGGAATTTTTTTGATACTTATATTTTATCAAATTTCATCACAACTTAAATTTTTATATTTCGATTTAAAAAATGATTATTCTAAAGATGATAAATATTTAGCTGTAATAACAGAAAATGGTTTATGGATAAAAGATGAACTTGATGAAAAAAAATATGTGGTTAATGCTTCAAAAAT
Source organism: Candidatus Pelagibacter sp. (assembly GCA_028221385.1). The sequence continues at coordinate 51,923 of JAOIRP010000002.1, read as the reverse complement.
AAATGGAAAATATCTTGAAAATGTGTCTATAGCTGAATTTGATTTAAGTTATGAATTAGTACAAATTATTGAGTCAGAAAAAGTTGACGTATCAAATAAAAAATGGAATATTTTTAAACCAACTATTTCTCTAAATAATTCTACAAAAATATTACAAAATGATATTTTTATTTTTACTCATTTTGATCTTGAAAAAATTAATAGTATGTTTAGAAATTTGAGTTCTCTCAACATATTAGAGCTTAGAAAACTGAAGCGGGATTATGATGATTTAGGCTATTCAACATCTGAAATTACCTCACATTTAAATCAGCTTTATTCTTTTCCTATTTATTTATCAATAATGTCAGTATTTTCAGCAATTATAATGCTTAATATAAAAAGAAATAAACCAATGATTTATCACATTATTTCTGGAGTTCTATTGTCAGTTATAATTTATTATTTTTATTATTTATTCAGTTTGTTAGGTGAGACTGGAAAAATACCACTCACAGCGTCCACATGGTTGCCATTATTATTACTTATGATTTTTATTTTAATTGGTTTAGTGAGGATTAATGAAAAATAGATTTAAATTAAATATACTGATAATCTTTTTCTATTATATTTTTTTAGCTAATTCTACAAGTGATGAATTTATTTTTGATACTTCTGAAATCAACATATCTAAAGAAGGAAATATAATAGAAGCAACAGATGGAACTGTAACAACGGCTGAGGGTAATTTTATAATAAAAGCTAAAAAATTTTATTATGATAAAGAAAAATTAATTCTTGAAGCCTCAGATAAAGTAGAGATAAACGACTCAAAAAATAATATTTTAATTAAATCTAACTTTATTGCGTACAACAATAAAAGAAGGTCGATTTCATCTAATAAAAAATCTACAATTGAAGATAGCTTTGGAAATATTTTTTTTATTGAAAACTTTTTATATACCCTAGATGATAAATTGATAAAATTAGGTAATGCCAAGATAATTGATATTGAAAAAAATCATTACAAACTTGAAAAATCATTTTTAAATTTAAAGTCAAAAAAATTGTTAGGAAAAGATATTTCCATCGACTTCACCAATAAATCTTTTAAAAAAGATAATGAACCAAGACTTAAAGGAGCTACAATTGAATCTAATGGGACTGACACAACCATATCTAAAGGTGTTTTTACTACATGTAAAAAAAGTGACACATGTCCACCTTGGCAAATGTCTGCTGAAAAAATAACACATAACAAACAAAAAAAAATGATTTTTTATAAAAATGCTTGGTTAAAAATTTATGATACTCCTGTTTTATATTTTCCAAAATTTTTTCATCCTGATCCTACTGTAAAAAGACAATCTGGTTTTTTAATGCCAACTATTATGAGTTCTTCTGGGTTGGGAACTTCATTAAATACCCCTTATTATCATGTGCTTGGTGATAATAAAGATTTTACCCTTAATCCAAGATTTTATTCCAAAAATAAACTTTTATTGCAAACTGAATTCAGAGAAGTTGGAAGAAATAGTAAGAAGTTGTTTGATTTTAGTTTTTTAAATGAAAAAGATAAACCATTTAAAAGTCATTTTTTTTCATTAATAAATAAAAAAATTAGTTTTTTGAATTTTGATGAAAGTATTTTATCACTCAGTCTTCAACAAACTTCTAGTGATGACTATTTAAAATCATATAAATTAAAGTCACCCATAATTGAAAGTGACTCAGTAATGCACTCTTATTTGGAAATAAATGCTAATAACAATGATCTATCTTTAACCTCTAGCGTTGAAATTTATGAGGATTTAGATAAACCAGATCGAGATAGATATGAATTTGTTTATCCAAATTTTAATCTTTTAAAAGAATTTAAAAATAACACTAATATCAATGGAAATTTTTCATTAAATACATTCGGTTTTGCAAAAACACATAATACAAATGTAAATGAAAAAATAATTGTTAATGACCTTATTTTTAATTCTGATCCAATAATATCAAAAAAAGGTTTTAGAAATACTTATACTTATTTATTCAAAAATAGTAACACGGACTCTTCAAATTCTTCAAATTATAAAGGGGGGATGGATAATAAAATAGACTTACTTTTTGAATACAACACTTCATATCCATTAATAAAGAAATCAGAAAGATTCAATACTACTTTAGGTCCATTAATGACTTTTAAATATAGCCCTAACAATTCAAAGAATATGGCTGATGATGATAAAAGATTGGATATAAATAATATTTTTGCCTTTAATAGACTTGGAACATCTACTTCCGTTGAAGGCGGTGCGTCTTTAACTTACGGTATAGATTATTCTAAATCAGACAAATCTGACAACGAGATAGTTGGTGTAAAAATAGCAAGTATTTTTAGGCCAGAAGAAGATAAAAAGCTTCCCCAAAAAAGTGGTTTAAATAGTAAATCATCAGATATAGTTGGGCAAATAAACCTTAACCCAAACCAAAATTTTAAAATAAATTATGATTTTGCACTTAAAGAAAATCTTAGAGATACGAGCTACGAGTTACTAGGTACAGAATTAAAAATTAATAATTTTGTAAGCACATTTGAATATTTAAACGAAAATAATTCTAACACAGATGCAAGTTATCTCTCTAATATTAGTAAAATTAGCAATAATGATAATTCAAAAAGCTTAAGTTTTAGTACAAGAAAAAATATAGAAACAAACGTAGCTGAATTTTACAATTTAATATATGAGTATAGAAACGATTGTCTTGTAGCTGCTCTAGAATACAACAAAGATTACTATTCAGATGGTGCATTGAAACCTGAAGAGAATATTTTTTTTAAACTAACAATTATGCCATTTGGTCAAACATCTAGTCCTAATCTTAAACCTTAATGAAACAGAAAATAATTTTTTTTATCACTTTGTTAATCTTAGTAAACTTAAAAGCTTTTAGTTTAGAGAATATTAATATTGTATTCAAAGTTGATGAGGAGATAATTACAAATATTGATGTCAAAAAAGAAGCTAAATTTTTAATTGCTTTAAATACAAATCTTGAAACACTAAATGAAAAAAAATTAATAGATCTGGCAGAAAAATCGATAATCAAAGAAACAATTAAAAAAAAGGAGCTATTAAAGTATTTTGAGTTAAATCAAGAAGATCCTAATTTAGATTCTTTTGTAAAAAATTTTTATATTAAATTGAATTTAAACAATTTAAGCGAGCTAAAAGTTTTCTTAAATACATATGACTTAAATATTGAAAGTATTAAAAAAAAAATTGAAATAGATCATTATTGGAATAAATTAATTTTTGAAAAATATAAGAATCAGATTGATATTGACAAAGATGCTATCATGGAAAAAATTGCTAAAAGAAAATTAATTAAAGATAAAAAGATATATGAATTGTCAGAAATAATTTTTGAAAAAGACCAAAATGTATCTTTAAAAGATAAAGTTGAAAGTATCTCTGAAAGTATTAATGAGATAGGTTTTGAAAATACTGCAAATCTTTACAGCATTGCAGACACCAATAAATATGGAGGAAGCATTGGATGGGTAGATGAGATCAGCCTATCAGATAAAATTTCTAAAATCTTGAACAAAACAAATTTAGGTGATTATACAGAAACAATTAAAATAGGTGCTAATTTTTTAATACTAAAGGTTGATAATATAAAATTTGAAAAAAGTGAAATCGATGAAGAAAAGGAATTCAATAAAATTTATAATTTTGAAATAGATAAAAAAATGGAACAATTTTCGAAAATCTACTTTAATAAAGTTAAGATCAATACAAAAATTAATGCATTATAAACCAATAATAATTGTTGCTGGAGAGCCATTCAGTATATTTATAGAAATTTTTTTTAAAGCTCTTAAAAAAAATAGATTTAGACACCCATTAGTTTTAATTGTTTCTAAAAATTTGATGATCAAACAAATGAAAAAATTAAAGATTAATCATAAATTTTTTTTAATTAATAAAAATAGTTATGATTTGACAAAACTAAATAATGCTAGAACTTATATAATTGATGTTGATTTTTCATTTAAAAAGCCTTTTGAAAAAATAACAAGTAAATCTAACAAATATATTTCCAAATGCTTCGAAATAGCTAGTTCGTTATTAAAAAAAAATGAATGCGCTGGTTTAATAAATGGACCAATATCTAAAAGGCATTTTTTATCTGGAAATTACCCAGGTATTACTGAATATTTAGCATACAAAACTAATACAAAAGATAACGTGGCAATGTTAATTTATAATAAAAAATTATCTGTAAGCCCTTTAACAACACATTTGCCACTAAAAAATGTTCATAAATATTTGTCTAAGGCAAAAATTATTAAGCAAGTTAAACTAATTGTTAATTTTTATTATAAAAAATTTAATAAAAAACCTAAAATTGCAATTACTGGCTTAAATCCTCATTGTGAAAGCAACTTTGAAACAAGTGAAGAAAAAAAAATTATAATTCCTGCCATTAACTATTTAATAAAAAATAAATATAAAGTTTCTGGTCCATTTGCAGCGGATACAATTTTTTTAAAGGAGCAATTAAAGAATTACGATGTAATTATTGGAATGTATCATGACCAAGTTTTAACTCCTATCAAAACTATTTTTGGATTTGATGCAATTAATATTACATTAGGGCTACCCTATATCAGAATTTCACCAGATCATGGACCAAACTTTTCAATGCTTGGTAAAAATATTTCCAATCCAAAGAGCCTTGTTAGTGCTCTTAAATTTTTTGACAATAAGTGACTTTTAAAGCAAAAAAAAGTTTAGGACAGAACTTTTTAATTGACCGAAATGTCCTTTCTCAAATAGTTGATACAGTTAAAATTGAAGGTAAAACAGTATTAGAAATAGGCCCAGGTAGTGGAAATCTAACATCTTTTATCTACAAAAAAAACCCACAGAAAATATTTGTTATAGAAAAAGATGATGATTTAACGTTATTGTTAAAAGAAAAATTTGATAATGAAATTAATATAATTAATGATGACGTTTTAAATATAAATGCAAATAAAATTTGCAATGAAAAATTAACAGTATTTGGAAATCTTCCATACAATATCTCTACGGAAATTTTATCAAAATGGATCATAAGATTAAATAATGAATTTTGGTTTGACAGTTTAGTTTTGATGTTTCAAAAAGAAGTTGCAGATAGAATTATTGCAAAAACAAATACTTCTAATTATGGACGACTATCAATTTTATCAAATTGGAAATTAAATATTAAAAAAATAATAGATATTAAACCAGAAAGTTTTTCTCCAAAACCTAAAGTTGATAGTTCTTTGTTGCTATTTACTCCTAAAGATAAATTTTTCAAATTAAAGAATCCTAAAAATCTTGAGATGATTACAAGAGTTTTTTTTAGCCAAAGAAGAAAAATGTTAAAAAAACCATTTAACCAGGTTTTCAAAGTTCCAAAAAAAGTATCTGAAAAATTTAATATTGATTTAAATTTAAGACCACAAAATTTAGAACCTGAGGTATATTTTAAGCTAGCTAAGGAATTTGAAGAATCAGGTAGTTAATAAATCGACATGTTTTCTGATAAACTCTTTATCATAATCTTTTGATCCATTATTAACTTCCGCTTCGATTAAATTGTTAATTTTTGCATAGCACTCTTCAAGATCATCATTTATAATTACATAATCGTAATTTATCCAATGCAGTACATCTCTACTGAATTCTTTCATTCTTTCTTCTACAATTAATTTGTCTTTCATATCTCTATTTGACAATCTCTTAAATAAAACTTTTTTACTTGGAGGAAGTATAAAAAAAGTAATCAATTTGTAATTTAATTTTTTATTTTTTATTTGGTCAGCACCCTGCCAATCAATATCAAATATTATGTTTTCTCCTTTTTCTAATCGTTCAATAACTGGCGATCTTGTTGTTCCATAAAAGTGTTTAAATACTTTTGCGTATTCTAAAAATTCCTCATTTTTAATTAATCTTTCAAATTTATTTTGGTCTACAAAATAATAATCCTGGTCAGCAATTTCATTTGGTCTAGGTTTTCTAGTCGTGTGCGAGATGGAAGTATAGAACTTTTTATTTTTTGATAATAGTTTTACAAGAGTTGTTTTCCCTGCCCCAGATGGGGATGATAAAATTACCATTATCCCATCTTTTTTTATGGACATCAAAATTTTCTAATTAGCTTTGCCTTCAATAAATTTAATTGCATCACCAACAGTTAAAATCTTTTCTGCTTGGCTATCTGAAATCTCTGCTCCAAATTCTTCTTCAAAAGCCATTACTAATTCTACTGTGTCTAAGCTATCAGCACCTAAATCATCTATGAAACTTGATTCATCCTGAACTTTAGCTTCATCGATACCAAGATGGTCTGCAACAATTTTTTTTACTTTGCTCGAAATATCATCTGACATATTGTTCCTTTTTGTTATAATTTGTTAATAAATCAAAACTTAGTTTTGTCAACCCAAATACATACCTCCATTAACATGCAATGTTTCACCATTAATATAATCTGATTGGTTGGAGCTTAAGAAAATTACTGCATTAGCTATATCTTCTGGTTTACCAAGCCTATTGGAAGGGATTTTAGCAATAATGCTTTCTTTAAATTTATCATCAATTTTATCTGTCATAGCTGTACTTATAAATCCTGGAGATATACAATTAACATTAATATTTTTTTTTGCATATTCAATAGCTAAACTTTTAGACATGGCAACAATGCCTGCTTTGGATGCGGTATAGTTTGCTTGACCAACATTTCCTGTATGGCCTACTACAGAAGTTATATTAACAATCTTTCCAGATTTATTTTTTAACATTTTTTTAATTGAATACTTACTCATTAGAAAGGTAGATGTAAGATTTATATCTATAACTTTTGACCATTCGTCCAGACTCATTCTTATAGTTAAGTTATCTTTTGTAATTCCTGCATTATTAACTATACAGTCAAGATTTCCACCTAACTCACTTGTTGAGTTTTCAATAAACTCTTCAATTTTATCATGCTGGGAAATGTCAAATTTCAATATCTTTATATTATTAAATTTTGATTTTAATTCTTCTAGCTTTTCTATCTTTGTACCAGTGGCCAAAACATTTGCTCCACATTCATTTAGTTTTTGAACTATTGAATTACCAATGCCGCCAGAGGCTCCTGTAACTATTATATTTTTATTTTTTAAACTATTCATTATTTATATTTATCTGTTTTATATCTTCTTCAGTATTTATTGCACTAACTTTTAGATTTCTATCAATTCTCTTAATTAAACCTGACAAAACTTTACCTGGTCCTATTTCTATAAATTGATTAATCCCTTTATTAGCCATTAATAATACACTCTCTCTCCAACGGACCCTACTTTCTAGGTTTTTAATTAATAAATTTTTTAATTCAGATGAGTCTGATATTTCTTTGGCGGTAACGTTAGAAATAAAACCATTTTCAAAGTTTTTAAAATCTAATTTTGCAATTTCTTCTGTCATAACCTGTGTTGCCTTATTCATTAGTTTACAATGAAAGGGTGCACTTACTGGTAGTTTAATATTTTTAATATTATTTTTCTTTAAATCTTTCATAAGCTCTTCTAAATCTGCCAATCTTCCACTCACAACTATTTGACCCTCTGAATTATCATTAGCGATATAACATTCATATCTTTTTTTATTTTCATTAATTATATTTTCTAAATTTTCTATTTTTGAACCAAGAACAGCAACCATCCCCCCTTCTCCTTTAGGAACTGCACTTTGCATTGATTTTCCCCTAATTTTTAATATCTTTAAAGTTTCAGAAAAAGATACGGCTCCAGCAGAAGCAAGGGCCGAATACTCTCCTAGAGAATGACCAGCAAAATAATTGGCTTTATCTAAAGGAATATTAAATTCTTCTTTTGCTAATTTAAATATTGAATAACTTAATAAAAATATTGCTGGTTGGGTGTTTTCAGTTAAATCTAAATCTTCTTTAGGTCCATTTAAGATTATCTCTGATAATGAATATCCTAGTATTTCATCAGCTTCTTTGAATAATTTTTGTACAACACTGTACTTTTCATGCAGCTTCTTACCCATACCAACTAATTGGGAGCCCTGGCCTGGAAAAATAACAGAAAACATTTAATTATTTAAATTTTATTATGGTTTTAAGTGTTGTAATTCAACAATTATAATAGTATATCCTCACTTTTTATTAAAGAAGAATTATGAATTTATACGAACACACTATAGTTGCAAGACAAGATACTAGTCCCTCACAGATTAAACAATTAACTGAGAAATATTCAAAAATTGTTGAAAAAAATGATGGAGAGATTGTTAAAACTGAAGAGTGGGGCCTGTTGAGTTTATCTTATATTATTAAGAAAAATAGAAAAGGTAGCTTTATCCACTTTAAAATTAAAGGTCCTGGAAAAATAATTGATGAATTAGAAAAAAATGAGTCAATTGATAAAAATCTCTTAAGATATATGACAGTTAAAGTTAAAAAATTTGATTTAGAGGCAAACTACTTTTCAAAAAAAGAGGAGTATGAAAAGAAAGATTATAAAAAGAATTAAATATGCCCTCAAAAAAAAGAAGTGATAATAAAAAAGGTAAGCAAAGTAATTTTGCAAAATTAAGTATTTTCCAACCAAACAAATATAAGTTCAAAAAATCTTGCCCTTTGTCAGTTAAAGGAGCGCCCGTAGTCGATTATAAAAATATTAGACTGCTTAGAAAATATATGTCTGAGAATGGAAAAATTCTGCCTTCAAGAATTACAAATGTATGTCAAAAAAAACAAAGAGAATTGTCACTATCAATTAAAAGAGCAAGAAATTTAGGATTAATTTAAATGAAAGTTATACTTTTAGAAAACCTTAAGAGAATTGGATCAATTGGAGAAATAATTGAAGTAAAAAGAGGTTTTGCAAGAAATTTTTTAATTTCAAATAAAAAAGCTCTTTATGCGTCAAAAGAAAATATCGCAGAAGTTGAAAAAATTAAAACTGAATTAGGTAAAAAAGATGCTGAAAAAAAGAAAGAAGCACAAAAAATAGCAGAAAAAATTAATAGTAAAGAATATGCTATAAAAAAATTAAGTACTGAAAACAAAGAACTTTATGGTTCTGTTAAACCAACAGAAATTTCAAAAATAATCCTTGAAAATGAAAAAATTGAAATAAAACCATCAATGATACAACCAGTGAAAGAAATTAAATCATTAGGTAAATTTAAAGTAAAGATTAATTTACATTCAGAAATAGACTCAGAAATTACGATTAATGTAATTACTGCAGAAACTATTCAATAATTATACATTTTTTTCCCCAGTACATTTTAGTTATATTTAAAAATTACATTTCATATAAATTAAGATTATGGAAAATAATCTAAATTTAGTGAAAGATACTTTTAAAGAGCTACCCAATAACATTGAGGCAGAGCAGTCAGTAATAGGCTCAATACTAGTTCAGAATGAATTATTTGATGAAATTAATACTCTCATATCTAATATTAATTTTTATGACCCTATGCATCAAAAAATTTTTTCAGCTATCGAAAGTCTTATTTATAAAGGAATGCTTGCAAATCCAATAACTTTAAAAAATTATTTTGAAAATGAAAAAGATGAATTAAATGTTCCTGAATACCTAGTAAAAGTTACAAAATTTTCTACGTCTTCAAGACAAGCAATTGAGTATTCAAGAATTATTTATGACATGTTTGTTCGAAGAGAATTAATTAAAATATCAGAAAATACAATTGACGCAGCAAAACTTAATGATCTTGATGTTAATGGTCAAAACATAATTGAAAATTCAGAAAGATTATTATTTGATCTTGCTGAAAAAGGTTCTTTTAATTCATCGCTAGTAAAATTTGATGAGGCAATGAAACAAACTATAGAAATGGCTTCTGTTGCCTATAAAAATGATGAAGGAATTGTAGGAGTGCCAACCGGATTAAGAGATCTAGACGACAGATTAGGAGGTCTTCATAATTCAGATTTACTAATTATAGCTGGTCGTCCCGGGATGGGAAAAACTGCCTTAGCAACAAATATAGCTTTCCATGCTGCCCAAACACTTCAAGAAAGTGGAAGAAAGTCATCAGTTGCCTTTTTTTCACTTGAGATGTCCTCTGAACAATTATCAACTAGAATCTTAGCAGAGCAGTCTAGAATTAAATCAAATGATATAAGGAGAGGAAAAATTACAGATGAACAATTTGATAAATTTATTGAAACATCGAAAAATATAGCTGAATTACCTTTGTATATTGATGAGACCCCAGCAATTAGTATTGCTGCGATGAGCAACAGGGCTAGACGTATTAAAAGGTTATTTGGTTTGGATTTAATTGTTGTTGATTATATTCAGTTGATGACAGGTTCGCTTAATAATAGAGATGGCAGAGTACAGGAAATTTCACAAATAACTCAAGGACTTAAAGCAATAGCAAAAGAACTAAAAATTCCTGTTATTGCTCTTTCTCAGTTATCTAGACAAGTAGAACAAAGAGATAACCACAAACCAGTTTTATCAGACTTAAGGGAATCAGGATCAATCGAACAAGATGCTGACGTTGTAATGTTTGTTTATAGGGAAGCTTACTACCTAGAGAATAAAGAACCTCAAGCTGCAACTGTTGAGCATGCGGAGTGGCAAGCAAAAATGAGTGAAATATCTCATTTAGCCCAAATTATAATTGCAAAACAAAGACACGGCCCTACAGGTAATATTGAGGTTGAGTTTGAGGCTATGTTTACTAAATTTAAAGATAAAGATACTCGAAATTAATATTTTAAAATATATAGTATTAATAAATGCTATCTAATTTTTATCAAAATACAGTACTCAAAAATCCTAAATCGGTTTTTTTACTCTTGATAATTACTTTATTGAGTTTTGGTTACTTTACTAAAGATTTTAGACTAGATGCCTCATCTGATACTCTTTTAATTGAGGGTGATCCTGACCTTGAATACTTAAGAGAAGTAACACAAAGATATGGTTCCAAAGATTTTTTAGTTCTAACCTTCTCACCAGATGAAGAAATGGTCTCTGATGCATCTATAAATAACTTATTAAGCTTAAAATATAAGATACAAAGTTTAGATTGGGTTCATAGCGTAATCACCTTATTAGATATCCCTTTATTAGATAACTCGGATGCCCCTTTGCAAGAAAGACTAGAGAACTTTAAAACCTTAAAAGATGAAGGTGTAGATAAACAGAGAGGGTTTAAAGAAATTCTAAATAGCCCTGTATTCAGAAACTTTGTGATCAGCGAAGATGGAAAAACGAGTGGTATTATTGTAAATATAAAAAAAGATATTCTCAAGGATATTGAAAATAAGACTGATCAAGAGATAGAGATTTATAAAGATAAATTAAAAAAAAAAAATCATGAGAATATTCTTCAAATACGAGAGATTATCAAAAGTTATAAAGACATAGGAAAAATATACCTAGGTGGTATCCCAATGATAGCTGATGATATGATGTCATTCATTAAAAGTGATATAATAGTTTTTGGGTTGGGAGTTTTTTTATTTATTATTGCAACTCTTTGGTTTGTTTTTAAAAAATTGATATGGATTATAGTTCCAATTAGTAGTTGTTTTTTTTCAGTTATAATTATGACAGGACTTCTGGGTCTTTTAGGGTGGAAGGTAACTGTTATATCCTCTAACTTTATTGCACTAATGTTAATTTTAACGATGGCAATGAATATTCATATGAGTACGAGATTTTTGCAATTAAAGAATGATTTTCCAGACTCTAGTAATTTTGAAATTATTTCGATTACAACTGGAAAAATGTTTTGGCCAATAATTTATACAGTTTTAACAACTATTTGTGCATTCTTGTCTTTAATCTTTAGCGGTATAAAACCAATTATCGATTTTGGTTGGATGATGACATTTGGATTAATAACATCTTTTGTTGTGACTTTTACCCTACTGCCTACATTATTAAGTTTTGTCTCTGACAATAGTGTTGAGATTAATGAAAATAAAGAGTCTAAGATTACATCTTTTTTTGCAAAAATTTCTAATAATAATAAAAATATAATATTTACACTTACAGGTATTGTTATCATTTTAAGTGTATTAGGTATTAGTCGGCTAGAAGTTGAAAATAGTTTTATTAATTACTTCAATAAAAATACTGAAATATATAAGGGTATGAAGCTTATAGATGAAAAGCTAGGTGGCACAACTCCACTAGAAGTTATTTTAAAATTTCCCAATCAAGATAAAAATAAATCTGATGAAGATGATGAATTTGAAGACTGGGGTGAGGGTGAAAATAAAGATGATGAAAAATATTGGTTTACAAAAGATAAGATTGATAAAATTGACTCTGTGCACAATTATCTTGATGGACTTCCTGCTGTAGGTAAGGTTTTATCATTTAGCTCAATAATCCAGGTGGCAACACAACTAAACAATAATAAGCCCTTAGGCACTCTAGAAATGGGCGTTCTTTACTCTAAAATTCCAGAAAGTATTAAGAAAGAGATTATTGATCCATATATTTCAATTAAAGATAATGAAGCTAGGATAAGTTTAAGAATTATAGACTCTCAAGATGGGTTACGGAGAAATGATCTAATTAAGAAAATAAATTTAGATTTGAAAGATCAACTTAACTTAAATGATGAAGAGTTTAAACTTGCAGGAGTATTAATCTTATTCAATAACTTGCTTCAAAGTCTTTTTAAGTCTCAAATACTTACATTAGGATTAGTTATGATTGGTATATTTGCAATGTTTATGGTACTTTTTAGAAATATTAAATTATCTATAATTGGGGTTGTGCCTAATTTTATAGCAGCTTTTTTTATATTAGGAATTATAGGTTTGTTAGGAATACCTCTAGACATGATGACTATAACTATAGCCGCTATTACTATTGGTATAGCTGTTGATAACAGTATTCATTATATTTACAGATTTAAGGAAGAATACTTAAAACACCAAGATTACGAAAAAACTTTAAAAATTTGTCATTCAACTGTTGGTGTTGCAATACTTAATACATCTATAACTATTGTTTTTGGTTTTTCAATTTTAGTATTTTCAAAATTTATACCAACAATTTATTTTGGTGTATTTACTGGTATTGCAATGTTATTAGCTATGATTTCAGTTTTGACTTTACTTCCATCACTTCTATTACTAAGTAAACCCTTTGATAAATAACTTCTAGGTATGTTCGAAATTTTAGAAAATTTTTATGAAGCAATTTCAGTTATAGATCTTTTATATTTATTCATCACAATTTTATCTGTAATCAAATGTTATAATAAAGGTTTTGTTTTGAGTGTTCTCGCAGCATCGAAATGGCTTTTAGCATACATCTTAACAATAATTCTATTTCCCAGAATTAAGCCTTATTTTAAGGATTTAATTGATAGTGAATATGTTCTCGATGTTACACTTGGTGTGGCTATATTTATTTTTGTTATATTTATCATTTTAATGATCAATAAAGGCATTGGGAAAGCAGTTAAATATTCAGGACTGGGAAGTTTAGATTCGGTTTTTGGATTCTTTTTTGGTTTTATAAGAGGTTATATAATCTGTGTTTTGTTGTTTTCTGCAGCTAATATAGTTTATAATTATAATAAATGGCCAATTAAATTAAAATCATCATACACCTTTCCATACATAGAAAAAGGTAGTAATTATCTTATTAAAGAGTTTCCTAATGAAAAAAAGTATCAAGATTCTAAAGAAAAAATTGAAGAACTTTAATCCAAAATTAAAAGAAGAATGTGGTGTGTTTGGTATTAGTAATAGTAACGATGCTGCTGCACTAACCGCTTTAGGTTTACATGCTTTACAGCATAGAGGCCAAGAAGGTTGTGGAATAGTAACTTTTGATGGAAAAAAATATTATTCTGAAAAAAGATTTGGATTGGTTGGTGATAATTTTAATAAAGAAAAGGTTTTAAAATCTTTACCAGGAAATTATGGAATAGGTCACAATCGTTATAGTACTACTGGTGAAAATACTCTTAGAAATATTCAACCTTTTTTTGCAGATACTAATGCTGGGGGCTTAGGTGTGGCTCATAATGGAAATTTAACAAATTCAATTACGCTAAGAAATAAACTTGTTCAAGATGGTGCGATTTTTCATACAACTTCAGACACTGAAACTATTGTGCAATTAATTGCAAAATCAAAGAGAAACAAAACAATAGATAAAGTGATTGATGCAATTTTTCAAATTCAAGGTGGCTATGCCCTGGTTATGTTAACACAAAATACATTAATTGGTGTAAGGGATCCTTATGGAATAAGGCCATTAGTGATTGGTAAAATAAAAGATAGTTATGTTTTTACTTCAGAGACTTGTGCGCTAGATATAATTGGTGCGAAATATATTAGAGATGTTGAAAATGGAGAGGTGGTTTATACAGAAAATAATGAGTTAAAAAGTATAAAACCCTTCCCTACTAAAAAGGTTCGTCCCTGTGTATTTGAATATATTTATTTTTCAAGACCGGACAGTTTATTGAATGGAAAATCTGCTTATGAACATAGAAAAAATTTTGGAATAGAATTAGCAAAAGAAAATAAAATAGAATGTGATATTATTGTTCCTGTTCCAGACTCGGGAAATGCTGCAGCGCTGGGATTTGCTCAACATTTAGGAAAAAACTTTGAGTTAGGACTAATTAGAAATCACTATGTTGGTAGAACTTTTATAGAACCAAGCCAAAAAATAAGAAGCCTAGGTGTAAAATTAAAACTAAATGCTAATAAATCAACAATTAAAGATAAAAAAATTATTTTAATTGATGACTCTTTAGTAAGGGGAACAACCTCTCACAAAATAGTAAAAATGCTCTATGATGCGGGTGCCAAAGAAGTTCATGTAAAAATTGCATGTCCTGAAATTAGATATCCAGATTTTTATGGTGTAGATACACCCACAAAAAAGGAACTTCTTGCGGCTAATAAAACAAATGATGAAATTTGTGAATATATTGGAGCTAAATCTCTAGATTTTTTATCTATTAAAGGAATGTATAAAGCAATGGGGTTTGAAAAAAGAGATGATATTTATCCTCAGCTAACAGATCATTATTTTACAGGTGATTATCCTGTTAAACCAATTGATGAATTAGGTGATGATAAAATAACTCAATTATCTTTATTAAGCACAGCTTCTAATAATTAAATTACACTTTAATTAAACATATTAATCATTATATATAAATCATGATAAACCATAAAGAACAGGTAGTTAATTATTTTAAATCTGGAATTAAAACTACTAATGATTTCAAAATTGGTATTGAACATGAAAAATTTTTATTTGATAGAAATACAAATAAAAGGGCAACATACGAGATTATCATCAAAATGTTTGAGGCTTTAAATGAATTTGGCTGGAAACCAATTATGGAGAACCAAAATATAATTGGCTTAAAAAAAAGTGGAAAAAATATTACCTTAGAACCTGGAAACCAAATTGAATTGTCAGGTGACCAATTAAATAATATTCACGAAGCATGTGCTGAGTCTCATGATTATTTGTTTGAGTTACAACAAGTAACTAAAAAACTTAATTTAAATATTGTTAGTGCTGGTTTTGACCCCATTTCAAAACTAAATGAAGTGCCCAATAATCCTAAGCAAAGATATGAAGTAATGACAAAAGATATGCCTAATGGAGGCTCACTAAGTCTTGATATGATGTACAGAACCTGTGGAACTCAATTAAATCTAGATTATAGCTCTGAAGAAGATTTTGTTAAAAAGTTTAAGATCATCAATTCAATAGTACCAATATCTATTGCACTATTTGCTAATTCCTCAATAGTTGAAAAGAAAAATAGTGGATACATGTCCTATAGATCGAAAGTTTGGCAAGATACATCTAGAGGCGGGCTTCCAGAGGTTTTTTTTGATAATATGGATTTTGAAAAATACGCAGATTTTGCAATCAACTTCCCATTGTTATTCATACAAAATGAAAAAAAATATTTATCTGGAAAAAAATATTCTTTTTTAGATTTTATGAATGGAAAAATTAAAGAAATTGAAAATAGACTGCCGACTGAAATGGACTTAACAACTCACTTAAGCACAATTTTTACAGAAAATAGATTGAAGAAATATATAGAGCTTAGATCAATGGATACATGTGGGTGGGATTGTTTATGTGCTGGCCCAGCTTTTAACACAGGAATACTATATGGCAATTTAGATGAAACTTATGAATTGATTTCTAAATGGGATAAAAATAAAATTATTAATGCTTACTTTGAAGCTCCAAAAAAAGGTTTTAATACAGAGTTGATGGGTAAAGATTTATACTATTGGTCAACTTTACTACTTAATCTTTCAAAAAAAGGTTTAAAAAATAGAGATATTTTAAATAGCTCTAATCAAACAGAGACTAAGTTTTTAACACATCTCGAAAATTTAATTAACAAAAAGACGACAAATGCAGACCATATGATTAATAAATTTTCTAAAAGTGAAAATTTAAATGATTTATATGATAAATAAAATTGTTGCTATTCAAGGAGATCAACTCTCTAAACTAAATCCAAAAACAGACACGAGTATCTATTTGGCTATTGGAGCTCAAAAATTAAAATATAAAATTTTTTATTACTATCCAAGCAATCTATCTATAATTGGTAATAAAGTTGTAGCTAAAGGACATTTTGTTATATTTAATTACTCTAAAAAAAACTTTTTTAAAATTGTAAAAGAAAAAACAATTGATTTATCAATTTCTAAATTCTTATTAATTAGGCAAAATCCTCCATTTAACCTAGAATATATTTCAACAACTTATATTTTAGATAAAATAAAGAAAAAGGTTAAAATTATAAATAATCCTACCTCCATAAGAAATGTATCTGAAAAGCTATATTCATCGTTGTTTCAAAAATATATGCCCAACACAATCTTTACTAAAGATTATGCGGAAATAGTTAAATTTTTAAAAAAAAATAAAAAAATTGTCATAAAACCAATTCATAGTTTTGGTGGGAATGATATCCATTTTTTAGAAAAGAATATTAATAAAAAACTAGTTTTAAAATTTTTAAAAAAACACGGTCATATTATGTGCCAAAAGTTTCTTCCTATGATTAAAAATGGCGATAAAAGAGTTTTTTTATTTAATGGAAAAATTAATGGGGTTATCTCAAGAGTTCCAAAGTCTGGCTCCTTTTTAAGCAATATGGGAAAAGGTGCAAAAGCAATTTCTACAAACTTAACAAAAATAGAAATCAAAATATCAAATTTAATTGGAAAAGATCTTGTTAAAAACGATATTTATTTTGCAGGTATAGATTTTATTGATCAGAAATTAAATGGAGATATAAATGTGACTTCTCCTACTGGTCTTAAAACTTATCATGATCTAACTGGTGTTGATATTGCAAAAATTTTTTGGAAAGGTTTAAGAGCTTGAATAATTTGACTGATCAACAAAAAGGATCTTTACTGGCATTTGTGGCGGTAATGTTTATCACTCCTGACTCCTTATTTATTAGACTTTCAAATATAGATACTTGGGGACTAGTTTTTTATCGGGGTATTATTCCATTTGTGACTGTTCTCCTTGGGATGTTGCTAATCTATAAGTTAAGTTTTTTTAAGATGCTTTTTACAAGCGGATATCATGGAATAATTTACATTTTAACATTTTCTGTAACAAATATTACGTTTGTTGTTTCTATCCAAAATACAAATGTTGCCAATACACTTGTGATGATTGCTATGGCACCTATGCTATCTGCAATTTTAGGAGGAATATTTTTAAAAGAACTTCCCGATAAAAAAACTTGGATTGCAATATTTGTAACATTTGGTGCAGCTGTTTATATATTTTATGATTCTTTGAAATTGGGTAATTTTTTTGGTGATATTTTAGGTTTAGTTACTGCTTTAGGTTTAGCTATTGGTGCCGTAACAATTAGATCTGCAAAAAATAAAAACCTAGTTCCAGCTGCAGTTGTCGGAAAACTTATAGTTGCTTTATTTGCTTTATTTTTCATTGAAAGTTTTACTTTAACAAAAAGTGATCAAATTATAGTTCCTCTCATGTGTATTATGTGTGTAGCTATACCTTTTGTTTTAGTAACGATTGCTCCACGATTTATACCAGCTGCAGAGGTAAATTTATTCTTTTTATTAGAGACTATTATAGGGCCAATTTGGGTTTGGTTAGTTATTCAGGAACAACCAAGTATGGAGACTATTCAAGGTGGTGCTGTCATCATAATGGCCATTGCAATTCACTCATTTATCAAATTAAAAAATTCATAGATCTGTCACAATAAAGACTTGATTTGCAAGTACATCGCAAACATGTACGGTTAATTTTATGAATAAAGTTTTAAAAAATTCTTGGGCATTGTTTTTAGGTATGGGTTTCCTTATGATGGCCTATGGTTTTCAGGGGTCTTTGCTTGGTGTTAGGGCAGTTCAAGAAGAGTTTAGTCTAACCTCTACAGGCTTTATGATGTCCGGATATTTTGTTGGGTACTTTATTGGTGCAGCCACTATTCCTGGTCTTATATCAAGAGTTGGACATATTAGAGTTTTTGCAGCTTTTGCATCAATGGCATCTTTAGTTATCCTAGTTCATGCAGTTTTTGTAAATCCATTTGTTTGGTTTATTTTAAGAGTTGTCACAGGAATAAGTATGGTTTGTATTTATACAGTCGCTGAAAGTTGGTTAAATGATAGATCTAGTAATAAAAATAGAGGGAGCGTTCTATCTATCTATATGGTCATATTATACGGTTCAATGGGAATAGGAATGTTCTTACTTAACTTTAGTAGCCCCAAAAACTTTCAGCCTTTTATTCTTATTTCAGTAATTACATCTCTTGCTCTTATTCCAATTCTATTAACTAAAAAAAAACCTCCTACATTCAAAAAAATCAAAGCTATGAATTTAAAAGAGGTTTATAATGCATCACCATTTGGAATGGTAAGCTCTCTTTTTTATGGAACAATCCAGTCTGCATTATTTACTTTATTAGCTGTATATGCTGCTTCAATGAATTTCACTATATTTGAAATATCACTTGTAACATTTCTTTTGGCGGTATCAGGAGCTATCTCACAATTTCCAATTGGAAAACTTTCTGATTTATACGATAGAAGAAAAGTAATTGTTTTTTCAACTTTTGCTGCTTCAATTTTTGCACTGCTTACTCTTTTTGTTTCAAGACAAATTTATCTTCCCGGTGAATTAGCAACAAGTAAAACGTGGTTTTATATTTTCTTAATCTTATTTTCTTTTTGTAGTTTACCTATGTTTTCATTAATTCTTGCTCATACAAATGATTACATTCCAAAGGAAAAGTTCGTTGCAGCTGGAGCTGGTTTACAATTTACTTTTGGATTGGGTGCCATGAGTGGTCCATTACTTTGTTCAATATTTATGAATTTAGTTGGCTCAGGTGGTTTTTTTATATTTCTATTTTTCTTTCATGTATTAATTGGATTATTTGGACTTTATAGAATGCGTGTAAGAGCAACTGTTGAAAACCCTGACTCTCAATTTGTTGCGATGCCTCAAACAATTACGCCTGCTGGTATTGAGTTAAATCCTACAACAGAACCAATAGAAGATCCAAAGGTCACTGAAAGTAATGAGGTTAAAACAAACACCTCACCACAATAATTCAGAAATAATCGATTATTTAAAATGTTTTCTAAAAACAAATATAACCGCAAAGACAATTATTAATCAGAGAACATTAGTGTTTAATAACAATACTTTTGGTGTTTGTTTTGGGTCAAATATTTTAAAACTGATAATTTCTGAAACTATTATTAATTAAAGAAAATCTTGATTTTCTAAAAAATTATAAGATAAATTTTAAAAATTAATCCCGTTCAGGTTGTAACTTAAATTGATCACATTTCACTAAAAAAAATTCTTAATTATATTGTGTATCGTTTTATTTTTTGATGAAATAAAAATTATATAAAAATGATTACAAAAAAAAATAAAAGTCTTAAAAAAAAAAAAAAAATTCTTAAACAAAATAAACCTAAAAAAATAGGCCTTCTATTGAACAGGGTTTACGATAATTTCAAAAAAAAACAAAAAAATAATGAAAAAAAAGAAATAAAATTTAAAGAAGAGCAGATTAAAAAAGAGGTCGAAAAAATTCGACTAAAAGAGAAAGAGTTTAAAATTAAAGAGGAAGATTTTAAAAAAAAAGATGATCTTTTTAAAAAGAAAGATGATGAAATTAGAAAAAAAGATCAACAACTTCAGCTAAAAGATGATGATTTAAGATTAAAAGAGAAGGAAATAAAATTAAAAGACAAAGAGCAGATTATTAAACAAGAAGAAATAAAATTTAAAGATGAAGAATTAAAAAAAAAAGAATTAGATCTTAATGCAAAAAATGAAATACTGAAAAAAAATGAAAAGGAACAAAAGAAAATAGAATTTCAATTAAACACAACTAAAGAGCAACAATCTAGAAAAGATATAGACTTAAAAGTAAGAGAAGAAGAACAAAAAAAGAAAGATCAAAAAGAATTAAGAAAAAAATTGAAAGAGCAAAAGCTAAAAGATGAAGAGGAACAGTTAAAAAGAAATCTTGAAGCTCAAAAGATTAAAGAATGGGAGGAAAAATTTGATAAAGAACAAAAATTAAAATTAAAGGAAGAAAAAAATAAAGATGAAAGAATAAGACAAAGAGAAAGATTAAAGCAGGTTATTGAAGAACAAGATGATCGAGAGCTACAGGATGAATTATTTTCTAAACTTGAAGCATTTGAAATTGACACATCCAAAAAAAACTAACCAAACAAGCAAAATTAATCTAATACTTTAATTTCATCACTAATATTTATATTTGAGGAAGATAAAATTCTACACCTCAGGCCTCCTCTTCTCAAAAATTCTTTAATTATATTTTTTTGATTAAGTTTTTCGCTCAAATGTTTGCAGGGTCTACATAAA
This sequence comes from Candidatus Pelagibacter sp., assembly GCA_028221385.1. The sequence goes on along the minus strand of JAOIRP010000002.1, from coordinate 30,958 downwards.
TCTATCCCTTCGACCAAAACGTCTCCTATTTTTATTTTTTTTCCAATTAAATCATTAAGCTCAATGCCTTTAGTCACAATATTTCTTCTAAAATCTAAATGAGGAATATTTAATTTATATTTGTTATTGTAATAATCAATATTTTCAGACTCTATTAATGAAAGTTGATTATAAGGGTCATTGAATTCTTGAAAATGTCTGTCTCCCACTATGCCTTTATCTTTTACAACATCTATAGACTCAACATTGTCTATTATTTGATTGTTTATTTTAGTAATTCCTATCTTATAAACTTTAGACATTATTTTTATTTTAATTTGTTATATTTATGTTTTCCATAAATTTACATAGTTTTATGCGTATTGTCCCGCCACAAAGCCTGATGACCAAGCCCATTGAAAATTATAACCACCTAAATGTCCAGTAACGTCGACAACCTCACCTATAAAAAATAATCCAGGATTATTTTTTGACATCATTGTTTTAGATGATATTTCATTAGTGTCCACTCCACCCAAAGTAACCTCGGCTGTTCTATAACCTTCAGAACCTATTGGGCTAATGATCCATTTATTGATTGACGCACTTAGTTCTTTTAATAATTTATTTGGTAATTCGGATATATTACCACTAACATTATTTTCTTTACAAATTATTGAGGCCAACCTCTTAGGAAGAATTTCTGTAATTATATTGATAATATCATGTTTGGGATTAGATTTTTTTACTCTTTCTAATAATTCAAAAACATCTAATTTTGGTGAAAGATTAATCTTAATATTATCTCCTAGTTTCCAGTAAGAAGATATCTGTAATATAGAAGGTCCACTTAAACCCCTATGGGTAAATAACATTCCTTCCTGAAAAAAAGTTTTATCAAAATAAACAACTGCTTCTAATGATAAGCCACTAAGTTCTTTGCACAAGGAAAGTATTTTTTCATTAAAAGTTAAAGGGACTAAAGCTGGTAAAGTTTCAACAATATTCATATTAAATTTCTTTGCCACATCATAACCAAATTTACTTGCCCCAATTTTTGGAACAGAAAGACCACCTGTTGCAATAATTAATGATTTACATGAATATTTATCTTTGCCCCCAACTATAATGTATTTATCACCTTGTTTATCAACTTCAGTAATTATTGTTTCTTTCATTATGGAAACATTTGCGTTTTGACACTCTAAAAGAAGCATATCTACAATTTGTTGTGCACTTTGATCACAAAAAAGTTGACCTAATTTTTTCTCATGAAATTTAATATTGTGTTTTTTAATCAAATTAATGAAATCATTTTGTGTGTACTGACTTAAAGCAGATATTACAAATTTAGGATTTTTAGAAATGAATTTACTTGGGTGTGTGTTCGTATTAGTGAAATTACATCTGCCTCCACCTGATATACGAATTTTCTCTCCTATCTTTTTTGCATGATCAACCAAAAGAACTTTTCGTCCACGTTTACCAGATTCAATAGCACTCATCATTCCTGCTGCACCTGCACCAATTATAATTACATCATATTTTTCTGTCATGAATTAATTTTAAGATTAATAGTGAGGCGGTTTTTTATTTTCCTCAATTATATTTGTCTCACTTATATTTTCTAAATCATTAATTTTTTTTTCAAAATTTGAAATTTGTTTTTTTAAAATTGTCACCTCTTTTTGTTGAGAATATAACTCATCACTCATCTGTGAAATTTCATGTTGTAGAAATGCAATTTGTTCCTCTAGCTTTTTAACTAAATTTTCCATATAAATTCAATTTAAGAAGCTTTTAAAATAAAACAAGAAGTGAAGATGTGTGAATAAAGAAAACGCAAGTAAACTGTGGAAAAAGATCCAGGAAGCTGGCGATTATTTATCTGGTCAATTACCTGGCCACCCAAATCACCCCAAAGGTCGTAACCCCTACGCACATGTTGCAATTTGTGTCAAAGAGAAGTTTGGCAACTCATATAAAGATATTCCTGATAAACAGTTTGATGAAGTTGTCGATTACATTGAACATTTGAAGAGCAACCCAAGTTAAGCAAGAGAACATTTTGTTCTCACTCGGTTTTGTTGACAGTTTTGGGATTTAAAAGGAAAAGTTTTTTCTTTAATCTAAAGCATCTGATATAAAAACATCAGTAGCAGCTCTTATTCCACTTCTATTAGCACCATGAACTGTTGAGTATGCTCCAGCAGTTGCTTCTCCAGCAAAAAAAATTCTATCTCCCACAGGTCTTTTTAATCTAGGTCGTAAATTTGATTTACCTGGTATTGCACCCGAGTAAGCTCCTAAAGTAAATGGATTTTTATTCCATCCTGTAGCTATAGCTTTAACAAAATATTTATCATAAAATTTAGAACCAAAATTTGATTTAAGTTGATTAACAACAAAGTCAATCATAGCTTGGCTGCCTTCATTTTCTAAACTTCTTGAAAATTCTCCATTAAGAGCAAAAAGACATAAATTTGTTCCACCCATTTTTAGAAGGCCGTAACCAATCCCTTCTGGTGATTTTGCGCCGTTACTATTAATTTTAGAATAAAAATTGGTATCTTTTTTAAATCTTCCTACGAATTTCTTTTTTAATTCAATGATCACCCTATTGGAGGTTCCCATAGTAATTCCTTCAAAAGCTTCATATTTTCTTGATGATAATTTTGGTGAAAATTTAATTTTTTCTGCTCTAAGAACGCCAACAGATGTGGTCACAATACATGCTTTTGCATTTATTGTTCCTTTGTTTGTTACAACTTGTACTCCTTTCCCACCCCATTTTATTTCATTTACAATTGTATTTAATTTAACAGGAATATCTCTTCTATAATAAGCTAACAATGTTCCATAGCCTTCTTTGCAAAGTGCATTTCCACTTTCCCAATAATTATCTTCATAATTAAGGCTATCGTCTGCTATAGAAAGATTATCAAAATCTCTTGCTGTAATTGATGCATGAGCAGTATCAAACCAATTATTCTTTTTTAAATTTTCTGGAATTTTGTTCATCAGTGGTTCATCTATGCCACCATTTCCATAAATATTTTTTATTTTTTTGCGTACTTGCCAAAAAGTATTTCCACTTACTTTATTTTTTCCATCGTAAACAACAGAAGTTGATGGCTCATCATATATCTTGAATTTGTCTTTATTTTCTCTTCCAAATTTATATAACTCATTACCTTTTTTGGCATGAAGCCAATGAGCACCATGATCTGCCGGTAAACCGCTGAAAGATGTTGTATCCGTATAACATCTACCTCCAATTCTATTCATACCTTCTATACAAACAGCTGTTATACCTCGTCTCTTAAGTTCAGCCATAGCAGATAAACCTGCTGCACCAGCACCTATCACAACAACATCAGGATTTGATTGCGCAAAAGAAATTACAGGTAATGTTGCTAATGCAAGACCTGAGAATGATGTTTTTAGAAATTGTCTTCTGCCTATTAATTTCATTTAAAGTAAATCTTTTTCATGCTTAAAGACTATCACTTTTTTTGGTGGTTATTCCACCCAGAAATGTTGACAGTTTGTTGACAGTTTCGTTATTAAAATTGCTTTGTATTAACACCAAGTCTATTTTAATAACTAAGTAAGCATAAGGGTTTTAGGCTGTCAGGGGGTGTCGAGAGTCAGGTGTTATTTTACTATTGCTCTATGTATCAAAGAGAAGTTTGGCAACTCCTATAAAGATATTCCTGATGAACAGTTTGATGAAGTTTTAAAGTATATTGATTTTCTTAGAGATAACCCAAGCTAGTTTTGTTTAGGAAAATAATCTTTCAATTCTCCTTCTCGATAAACATCTGCAGTACAACAGTGAAGTCCTCCTCCAAATGCATAAGCATCTCTCATATCTACTAGTAAAACTTCCATTCCTAATTTATCTAATTGTTCAGCTTGATATACTTCACTTTTTTCCACACAAACCGTCTTTGGGTCTAATACCAAGACATTCATAGATAGCCAAGTCGAAGAATAACATAATGGTGGTGGCTCATTATGTGCAGGTTGTGCAGAGTCGATTATTTCCCATCCATTATCTTCAAAAAGTTTTCTCTGTTCTTTTGGTAATCGTCTTTGAGGGTTATTGATAATTAAACCTTCTTTAATTGGTGTAAATGTTGCGTCAATGTGAATTGGATAAGGATCTCCAGGAAAATTAACTGCATGAACTCTATGGTCTTTATAATGTCTTTTAAGCCAATCAATTCCTTTTAGGTTTGTTGTAAATCCATGCTGAACAACTAAATCTTTACCAAACCTTAAAACATCAGCAGCATCGAATAAAGGTTCTTCTTCAGTAGTTACAAAAAACTTATCTTCTGTCCACTCTAATCTTTTTTGAATGCCAATTTTATCTGACAGATAATCTTTTCTATAGTCCGCATCTGTTAATCTCGGTTTTGGTGCAGACTCATGCCTCATATTTGGATCATCGTTATAATATTTTTTTAACAAAGGTCTGTAGCATAGATACTCAAACCATCTGCATCTGTAGCTCATTGTAGCCTCTAAAATTTCTTTACCTACTGTTAATAAAACATCTCTTGGTGGCATGCAGCCAAACATTGTATCTGTTTCCCAATCAGGTGTTGAAGTTTTTTGATTAAAATCTATTGGGTCTGGTCTATCCACTTTGATATTTCTTTTAATTAACATATTAGAAAAATCATCAAGTAGCTGATTGGCTTTATCAACGGTATCTTTTGTTCTTGGACCAAATTGACCTCGCATATCTGAGTCTTCTGGAACTTTTGCGTCTAAAGCAGGCTCTGGAGCTGGTATACAGGTACCATCAGCCTTGCCTACGATCACATGTTTTAAAGGGTCCCATTCATTCCAGCTATTAACTATAGTTTTTTTTTCACTCATAATTTATGATTTAATAATATTATGCTCAGGGCCAAAAGGAAACTTGGTAATGTTTTCTGCACTATTTTTTCCTATAACTAGAATATCGTGTTCTCTGTACCCTCCTGCGCCTGGAGTTCCCTCTGGTATCATAATCATAGGTTCCATAGAAACTACCATATTTTCCTCTAATACTGTGTCTATATCTTCACGTAGTTCTAATCCTGCTTCTCTTCCATAAAAGTGAGACAACACACCAAATGAGTGACCATAACCGAATGTTCTATAATGTAGATAACCAAGTTCAGCAAATAACTCATTTAATTCATGACAAATATCTGAGCACTTTACCCCTGGTTTAATTAGCTCTAAACCTTTTTTATGAACTTTAATATTTGCCTCCCATGCTTTTAATGAGGCGTCATCAATTTTATCAACAAAAAGAGTTCTTTCCAACGCAGTGTAATAACCTGAAATCATTGGGAAAGTATTTAAAGAAAGAATATCTCCAGAAATAATTTTTCTAGAAGTTTTAGGATTGTGTGCACCATCTGTATTTATTCCTGATTGAAACCACACCCATGTGTCCATGTACTCTGCATCAGGATAAGTTTTTGCTATTTCTCGTTCCATTTTATCTCTACCTGCGATTGCGATTTCAAGTTCACTCTGACCTACTTTTATATTTTTTACTATTTCTTCACCACCAATATCTGCAATTCTTGCTCCATTTTTAATTACATCAATTTCTTCTGTAGATTTAATCATCCTAGTTTGCATTAAATCATTTGAAACATTACTAAATGCTGAAAATGTAAAAATAGAAGATAATTTATCTTTAATGTCTAATGTAACGTGATCATTTTCAATTCCTATTTTTTTTGGTGGTTCGTCTCTCCCAATAATTGAAACTATTGCTTTTAAAAAATTATCTCTTTTCCAATCAGTAAATATAACATTGTCACAATGAGACCTTCTCCAGGGCTGACTTGCATCTATGTTTGCTGAAATTGTTGAAATTTTTTTTGCTGTAACAATACATCCATAAGGTCTACCAAATGAACAATAAATAAAACCTGTATAATAAGCAATGTTATGCATTGATGTTAAAATAACCATATCTAGATTATTTTTACTCATTATGGTTCTTAAATTATTTACTCTTCTTTGATATTCTTTTTCTGAAAAAGGAAGTTTTACTTTCTCTCCATTTTTTAATGTAAAAAAGTCTGGTCTTTCCATTATAATTAATTTAATGCAATAAATCTTCTATTTGTCTTAATAGTTAAACTATAATAGATAATAGACATAAAAAGAAAAAACCCACCAATAATAGTATTTGCAGACGGTACCTCGTTAATACCAAACAAAGGTAACCAAACCCAAAAAATTCCCCCAATAACCTCTGTAAGTGAAAGTAAAGTTAATTCAGCAGCCGGTATAGCTTTTGAGCCTATTGAATATAAAATTAAACCTAAACAAACTATAGTTCCATGAAGTGAAAACATTGCACCATTGTAGCTAGTTGAAAGTATCTGAGATTTAGTGATTGCAATAAATGTTAATGAAACAATAACACAAAACAGACCAGCAACTGCTACTGTTGTAAATTTTGGTGTTTCTTTTCTCCACCTCAATGTTACAGAAAATATTGAAAAACCAATTGATGAAGTCATGCCAAAAATTAAACCTATTAAAGAACTTTTTTCAGTATTACCTAAAGCAATAATTATAATTCCAATCGTTGCAATTCCAATAGCTATCCAAACATTTAAGGATATTTTTTCGTTTAAAAATAAAAAACCTAAAAGGGCTGTAAAAAAAGGCATTGCAGCTAGACAAAGTAAAGTTACAGCAGCAGAGGTACTTGTTATAGAATAAATAAACGTAATCATCGCTATACCTAGACCACATCCTCCAATCAGTCCTGAAACACCAACTTTTAGATAATTTTTAAGGAAATTTTTTCCTTCTTCAAAATATAAATATAAATTAAGAACAATAAAAATTGTTAGTCCTCTTGCAAATATATATTGCCATGGACTTTCACCTGGTTGATCCATATATCTAACTACCAGAGGGCCAAAAGACCACAATAGTCCTGCAAAAAGTACTACAGGAATTGCTATTTTATCATTTTTAAACTCAAGCATTAACCGATACTTACTTGTTATTTTTTTATTCTACAATAGAAATGAGTTCATTTAAGAGATCATATTAGGCCCAATTGGAAAATAACAATTTATTATATCACCTTTTTTAAAGTGTGATTTTCCATAATCAAATAAACCCCATGCATTTGATTGAACAAATGATTTAATTTTATAGGACTCTTGCCCTGACAAAACCTCAATTATTAAATTTCCATCACTGGTTGAAGTGAGTCTAGATTTTACAAACCTTGTTATGTATTTATTTTTTATAAATTTATTTATTAATTTTGCTTTAAAAGGTTTTTCAATATCAGTGCCAAGAATATTTAAAAGATAAGGAAAAACAAAAAATCTAAAACAAGCTGAAGAAGAAATTGGATTCCCAGGCAAACCAAATATAGCTTTTTCTACATTCTTTAATTTTGCAAATAAAATTGGTTTTCCAGGTCTAATGGAAACACCTTTGAAATAACTTGATAAGTTAAATTTTTTGACAATAGAAGGTACAAAGTCGTGCTTTCCTGCTGAGACTGCACCAGAAGTTATAATTATATCTATTTTTGATTTAACACTTTTTTCTATTCTTTTCTTGAAAAGCTTTTCATCTTTATCTCTTAAAATTCCACCATCAATAAAATTAAATAAAAAATTATTTGATAAAGATTTAATATAATGACTATTTGAATTTCTTACTTGCCAATCATTTATTATTTTATTATTAGAAATTTCATTTCCTGTTGAAAAAAATAATATGTTTGGTTTTTTCTTAACTTTTATTTTAATCACACCTAATGTTTTAAGCGCCATGATGTGAGATGGCTGAATGATCATCCCTTTTTTTATTATCAAATCTTTTTTTTTATAATCAGACCCAGCACGTCTGATATGTTGATTTTTTTTTATTTTTTCATTAATTGTGATGTACTTTTTATTTTTTTTATTTGGATAAAAAATAATTTTTTCAATTGGAACAATTGTATCAAAAAACTTAGGTATAATTGCACCTGTCATTACTTCTACTGTTTCAAACTTTTTTACTTTTTTTAATTTAGGATTGTCCCCAGCAGATATAGTTTTTAAAATTTTAAAATTTCGTGAATTATTTTTATTAAGTGTTTGTGTTTCTTTAGAATTGATTGCAAAACCATCAAATGCAGCATTGGTTCCTGCTGGATAATTTACGGCTGAATAGATATCCAATACATTAATTCTATTTAATGACTTTGATGAGTTAATAATTTCATCTTTAATTTTTATCTTTGATTTTATTAAGATTTTTTTAGCTTCTCTATAATTAATCATTTTAATTCTTTTTTAGTATTTTTTTTGCTTCTTCTAAGTCTTCTTTTGTATTTATATTGAAAAAAGGATCAAATTTTTTAGTCTCAATATTAATTGTTTTTACTCCTATTTTATTTGCCCAGTCTTCTACTTTTCTAAAATTATTATTAATCAAATCATTTTCAAGTAGTTTTAATAATTCAATTGACCACAAGCCAAAAATATTGTGTCTTTTGTTGTTTGATTTAATAAAATACAACAAACTATCTTTTATTTTAATTCTTTTTTTATATTCATCAATAATTGATGTTTCAAAAAAAGGTGTGTCTGATGGAAACGTTGCAACCCACCGATACGATTTTTGATTTTCTTTAACCCATTTCATTGCACTTAGAACTCCCGCTAATGGTCCAAAGTCATCAAGACAATCAGGAATTATTGTTACATTTTTTATTTTTTTCGTATCTAAATTATGGCTTGAGACAATAAGTATCTCTTCATACTTTTTACTAATTTTTAATAAAACATGCTCTAACAATGTTTTATCGCCAAGTTTTGTTCGATTTTTATCCTCACCAAATCTCTTTGATTTTCCACCTGCTAGCACAACACCTAAAATATTGTTATCTTCCATAAATCAAAATATAAAACATTAATCTCTTAATTAAAGAATTATAATGAACTTAGAAATTTTAGAAATCGCATCTGACACAAAAAACCACAAAGTAGTTAAAAATCATACACATCAATCAAAGAATAAAAACCCGTTATGTGGTGATGAAATGGAAATTAGTTTAATAGTTAAAGACAATATAGTTCAAGATATAGGGTATCAGTGCAGATCATGTGTATACTGCCAAGCTTCTGTTAGTTTACTTTCAAAGTGGGTTATACAAGCACCAATAGAAAAAATTTCAGATTTTGTCTCAAATGCTGAGTTTTTCTTTGATGAAAATTTTGATCAATTAAAAAAAATTAATATAAAAGATCTGAAAGTTTTTAAAAAAATAATGAACCCAAAAAATATTTCAAGAAAAGAATGTTTATTGCTTCCTTTTAAAACTCTTTCAAAAGCCTTAAAGCTTTAAACTAACAATAACGTTAAAGATAAAAGTATATGATAAATACAATAAAAGAAAATTTTAATAGAGCTTTATTTGCTTTGATATTTTCAATAATTACGATTGGTACTCTTTCATTTTTAAGTTTTGAAACTCCCTACGGTTTATTCTTAGCTGGATCATTTGGTTCTTCTATGGTTTTACTTTTTGGATATCCTGAAAGTCCTTTTGCTCAACCCAAAAATGTTTTCTTTGGGCACTTAGTAACATCTGCAGTTGGTGTATTAATTTTAATGTTTCTGCCAGTAGATCAGTTTTTGCAAATAGCTATTGCTGTAGGTCTTGGTATTTTTGTAATGATACTACTTGGTGTAACTCACCCTCCTGCAGGGGGAAATCCTATTGTTATAATACTTGGTACAGTTTCTTATGATTTTTTATTAAACCCAATTATTTTTGGTTCAATAATAATAATTGTTTATGCAATTATTCTAAATCGTTTCATTTTAAAGAAAAACTACCCAAGTAGTTGGAAAAAATAATTTTTTCCTTGTTTCAAATTTAGCCAGTTTAAATATACTGGCTAAATGAATTCTAATTATAAGGTCACAAAATTTAGATCTAATAACTCAAAAGAGGTTAATGATCAAATATCCATTGAAGAACCACTGGAAATAATACTCAAATATGAAGAAAAAAAAAATTGGATAGAAAATACTATATCTATTACGATGAGAACACCTGGGGATGATGAGGATTTAGTTACTGGCTTTCTTTTTAATGAAAGAGTAATTGAAAAAATTAGCCATATAGAAAATATTGTGGCTAGTGGTGAACCTGTTGGGAAATATAAATTACAAAATAAAGTTATTATTACAATTAATAATTCAGAAAATGTGGACATCGATAAAATTAAAAGAAATTTTTTAACTAATTCATCATGTGGTGTGTGTGGAAAAACATCTCTCGAATCTTTAGAAATTATTAAGAAAGATAAAATATTGAAATCTATACCTAAAATTCATCATGAAATTATAATGAAATCTCCAGATATATTAAAACAAAACCAATCTGAGTTTTCAAAGACTGGTGGAATTCATGCCAGCGGGTTATTTAAAGATAACGGAGAAATTATTGCTGTAAAAGAAGATGTAGGCCGACATAATGCTTTAGACAAACTAATTGGATTCGTTTTAAAACAAAATTTACTTGATAATAGCTCTCAATTTCTAACCTGCTCTGGCAGACTTAATTTTGATTTAGTCCAAAAAGCTCTTATGGCTAATATAGGTGTCTTAATTGGTGTGGGTGCGCCAACCAGTCTCGCTATAGATTTAGCTAATAAGTTTGACATGACATTGGTTGGCTTTGTAAAAGAAGGTAGCTTTAATATTTATAGTAATAATGAAAGAATTATAATAAAAAATTAAAAATTTTAATAGGGTAAATTGTGTCAAAAAATATAAGTAACTTATCAGGAAGAATTGGTTTAAAAAAAAATCTATTTGAAAAGATTTCTGAGAGATCTTTAAATTCTAAAGACTCTAGTGGTATCAAAGAAATAGCTAATGAATACCACATGGGTGTATCCACTATTCATGGTGCTGAGAGTTTTTATGAATTTTTAAGACCAGCTCATAGAGCAAAAAAAGCTTTTGTCTGCAATGGAAGTGCATGCATGTGTTCTGGAACACAGGAACCTTTGAAGAAAAAATTAAAAGAAAAACTAGGTAATGATAAAGTTGGTGAAATGTTCTGCCTGGGTCACTGTTATGAAAACAAAGCTTTTCATTATGATGGGGAAAACTATGCTGGCAATGATATTAATAAAATTGATCAAATAATTAAAGGAGAAAAAATTCAACAGGAAAAATTCTTCTCTAAAAGTTTTGCTTCAACGAGTTTTTTAATGGATGATAAGCTTTCAAACTTAGATCAATTTAAAGATGTTTTAAGTAAGTTTATAAATACAGATAAACAAGAAATTATAAAATCATTACTAGACTCAAATCTAACAGGTAGAGGTGGTGCTGGTTTTCCAGCAGGCATGAAATGGGATTTTTGTGGAAAAGCAAAATCAGAAAAAAAATATGTTATCTGTAATGCTGATGAAGGTGACTCAGGAGCTTTCTCTGATAGATATTTATTAGAAGATCAACCACTTAAAGTTTTATTTGGAATGATTATTTGTGGATATGTTATTGGAAGTGATGAAGGTGTTTTATATATAAGAGGTGAATATCCAAAATCTATTGAAGCAATAAATGGATGTATTAATTCTTTGAAAGAAGAAAATTTATTAGGTAAAAATATACTTGGAACAAATTTTTCTTTTGATCTAAATATTTGTATAGGGCAAGGAGCGTACATATGTGGAGAAGAAACTGCTTTAATTGCATCAATTGAAGGAAGAAGAGCAGAAGTTGATGTCCGGCCACCCTTCCCTGTTACTGAAGGACTTTATAAAAAACCAACAGTTGTTAACAATGTTGAAACCTTAGCAGCGGCTACTGGTATACTTATTAATGGAGCTGATAAATTTTCAGCAATTGGAAATAAAAAATCTGCTGGTACAAAATTAGTTTGTTTTGATAGTTTTTTTAACAATCCTGGTGTTTATGAAGTCGAAATGGGAACTCCAATGAAAAAAGTTTTAAATGATATTGGTGGAGGTTTTAAAGAACCTATCAAAGCATTACAAATTGGAGGACCATTAGGCGGGGTTATTCCAATTGAAGAAGCTGAAAAATTAAATCTAGATTTTCAAGAATTTACTGCTGCAGGTTTCATGTTGGGGCACGCAAGTATAGTAAGTATTCCAAAAAACTTTCCGATGATTGAGTATATTCATCATTTATTCGAATTCACAGCTGAAGAATCATGTGGAAAATGTTTTCCTGGTAGACTCGGTTCTTACCGTGGTAAGGAAATGTTTGATCAAGCCAAGAATAAAACTGCTAAAATTCCATTAAAGCTATTAAATGAACTGCTAATAACAATGAAAAAAGGCTGTTTATGTGCTTTATGTGGTGCAATACCTACTCCAATCATGAATATATTAAAATATTTTGGTGATGAAATGAAGGATGATATGGTGAAAGATAATTAATGAGCTCAGAAAAAAGAAAAATTGCATACATAGATGGTAAGCCATATGAAATTGGCCCTAACCATACTTCTGTTTTAAAATTTGTAGAAAGCTATCTTGGTGAAAAAAAAATTCCTGCTTTATGTAACGATCCAAACTTAGCACCTTATGGAGCTTGTAGAGTTTGTTCAGTTGAGGTTGCTTTAGTTAAAGATGGTCCGACTAAAGTTGTAGCCTCATGTCATACGCCAGTTGGTGAAAACCAACATATTTTTACAAACAATGAAAATTTAACGGCTTTAAGAAAAAATATTGTTGAACTAGTTTTAACCGACCATCCAATGGAATGTGGAACCTGCGAGGTTAATAATAACTGTGAACTTCAAGATGTTGCTAATGATTTAGGTATATCAGATCATAGATATAATGTACCAAAACAACATAAAGGTATTCCAAGAGACACCTCTCATGATTATATGAGAATGAATTTAGATAACTGCATTAATTGTGGAAGATGTGTTCGTGCTTGTGATGAAATTCAAGGTTCATTTGTTTTGACAATGAGTGGCAGAGGATTTGATTCTAAAATTACAACAGACAATGATGCGTTATTTGGAGACTCGTCTTGTGTATCTTGTGGTGCTTGTGCACATACTTGTCCTACAGATGCTATTTCAGACGTGTATCAATCAAAATCAGTTGCAGTAGATGAAAAAGTAAGAACTACTTGTTCATACTGTGGTGTTGGTTGTAATTTAGAAGCATCAATTAAAGATAACAAAGTTGTTGCAATATCTACTCCAGAAAAATCTGAAGTTAATGCAGGTCATACTTGTATTAAGGGAAGATATGCTTTTGGATTTTATGATCATCCTGACAGATTAAAAACTCCTTTAATTAAAAGGAATGGAAAATTTGAAGAAGCTTCATGGGATGAAGCATATGATTTTATTAAAAAAGAATTAAATAGAATTACCAAAGCCAATGGACCAGATGCAGTTGCTGGTATTTCTTCAGCAAGATGTACTAATGAAGAAAATTATGTTTTCCAAAAAATGATTAGAGCAGCAATAGGAACTAATAATATTGATTGCTGTGCAAGAATTTGTCATTCTCCTACTGCCTGGGGAATGCAACAAACATTTGGAACAGGCGCAGCTACAAATTCTACAGAAGATATTTACCATGCAGATTTATTTATGGTTATTGGAGCAAATCCAACTAATGCTCACCCAGTTACTGGTGCTAAAATCAAACAACAAGTAATGAAGGGTAAAAAATTAATTGTATTAGATCCTATTACTACTGAACTTGCTAAACTTGCTGATTATCATATCAAACTTAGACCAGGAACAAATGTTGCTATTTTAAACATGATGTTGCATTTTATATTAAAAGCAAACCTGCATGATAAAGACTTTGTTAGAGATAGAACTGACGGTTTTGCAAATTTCATTAAAGAAATTGAAAGACAAGATATGGATCATCTAGCAAAAGTTGCTGGTGTTGATAAACAGTTAGTTAAAGAAGCTGCGATTGCATATGCAACAGCTAAAAACTCTATGGAATTCCATGGTTTAGGAGTTACAGAACAAGAGCAAGGATCTAAAACAGTAATGTTGATTGCTGATCTTGCAATGATTACAGGAAATATTGGTAGAAGAGGTGTTGGTGTTAATCCATTAAGAGGACAAAATAATGTTCAAGGTGCAGCTGATATGGGCTGTCAACCTCACCAAGGAGCTGGATATTTTGAAGTGGCTGATGAAAAAGTTCAAAATTTCTACACTGAAAAATATGGAGTAGTACACCCAACAAAAAAAGGACTAAAAATTCCAGAAATGTTTGATGGGGCAATTAATAAAGATGTGAAAGCTGTCTGGATTATTGGAGAAGATATTGTTCAAACAGATCCTAATAGTGCCCACGTAATAGACGCTATGAATTCACTTGAGTTATTAGTTGTGCAAGAAATTTTTATGAGTGAGACTGCAAAACTTGCGACAGTAGTATTACCAGGAACAACTTTCTTAGAAAAAAATGGAACTTTTACAAATACAGAAAGAAGAATTCAAAGGGTTAATCGAGCAGTACCTCCTTTACCTGGTACTAAAACAGATGGAACAATTGTAACAGATATGATGCAAAAATTAGGCTTTGATCAACCTGAATATGACGCTGATCAAGTTCTTGCAGAAATAGCTGATGTGGTTCCTTTCTTTAAAGGTGTAACAAGAGAAAGACTTGGTAAAATGGGATTACAGTGGCCAGTACAAGAAGATGGAACTGATACACAGATCTTACATGAAAAAACATTCAAATTAGGAAAAGGACAGCTTAAAAATTTTGATTGGAAAGAATCTACAGAAGTTGCAACCAATAAAAAAGATTATCCATTAATTTTAACAACTAGTAGAGTTCTTCAACACTATAACGCTGCTACTATGACAAGACGTACTAAAAATATTAATATAGTTTCTGAAGACTTGCTGTTAGTTCACCCTAATGATGCTAAAAAAAGAGAATTAAATACTGGTGATATTGGTAGACTTTATTCTGGAAGAGGTGAAGTAGCTTTAAAAATAGAGGTAACAGATAAAGTTAAAGAAGGAATAGTATTTACAACATTCCACTTTCCAGAGCATATGGTTAACATGGTAACTGGTCATGGAAAAGATGAAGAAACAATGTGTGCAGAATACAAAGTTTCTTCTGTTGAAATTCAAAAAATATCTAATCAATTTAAAACAGAAGTAAAACCAAAAGAAAATCAAGCTGAAGTTAATTAATCTAAGATGACCATCGGCTGGCATTTTGACAATACCTACGCAAAACTTCCAGATACATTCAAAGAAACTATAGATCCAATTCCTGTTAAAGAACCAGACTTAGTAATTTTAAATAAAAAACTAGCCAAAAATTTGGACTTAGATTTTTCTAAAACAGATAAAAAAGAAATATCAAAAATATTATCTGGGAATATCTTACCAGCAGGTAGTAATGGAATTTCACAGGCTTATGCTGGTCATCAATTTGGCCATTTTACAATGCTTGGTGATGGAAGAGCAGTTTTAATGGGTGAACATCTATCAAAAAAAAATGAGCGTAACGATATTCAATTTAAAGGTTCTGGCAAAACTTCTTTTTCCAGAGGGGGTGATGGTCGTGCAGTTTTGGGTCCTATGTTAAGAGAGTACATAATAAGTGAGGCAATGCATGCCCTAAAAATTCCAACAACTAGAAGTTTATCAGTTGTTAAGACTGGTGAAACTGTTAATAGAGAAAAACCTGAACAAGGTGCGATACTAACTAGAATTGCCTCAAGCCATATCCGTGTTGGTACATTTCAGTACATTGCTGCAAAACAAAATATTGAGGAATTAAAATTACTTATGAATTTTACAATTGATAGGCATTTTTCAGAAATTAAATCTTCAAACAATAAAGCTTTAGATTTGATTAATCTCTTAATGGAAAAACAATGTAATCTTGTAATAAATTGGATGCGTGTTGGGTTCATTCATGGAGTGATGAATACAGATAATATGACTGTCTCTGGCCAAACTATAGATTATGGACCTTGTGCTTTTATGGATTATTATGATGCTAAAACTGTTTTTAGTTCAATCGATAAATTTGGAAGATATTCCTTTTCAAATCAACCTAAAATTACAAAATGGAATCTTGCAAGATTTGCGGAGTGTTTAATACCTTTAATTGATGAAAATGAAAATTCTGCAATCAAAAAGGCGTCTGAAGTAATTGATAATTTTGAAAAAATTTATGAAGAAAAATGGCTCAACATGATGAGAGATAAACTAGGCTTATTTGGTGAAGATAAAGAAGATAAAAAATTAATAAATGATTTATTAAATTGGATGGAATTAAATAAAATAGATTACACAAATACTTTTTGTTATTTAATGAATATTAAGACTCCTGAGATTAACTGCTACAAATCAAACGAATTCATGCATTGGACAGATAGATGGAAAAAAAGACTAAATGTAAAGGAAATTTCCTCAAGTAAATATTTAGATTTAATGCGAATTTCTAATCCTATTGTAATTCCAAGAAACCATAAAGTGGAGGAAGCTTTAATTGCAGCCAATGAAAATAACTTAAAATTACTAAAAAATTTATTAACAGTTTTAGAAAATCCTTATACTGATCAAAAAAATATTCTCGATTATCAATGTCCATTACCAATAACTGAAAAAAAATTTCAAACTTTTTGTGGAACTTAAATATTTTTATAAAACGTATGGCTCAGGTCTTGCATTATTACCAAGCACCCTTTCAACTGAAAAATCACTAATATCAATAGTTTGATAAGAGCCAGTTGTAATTAATTCAGTTAATGCTCTTCCAATACCAGGTGCTTGCATTAAGCCTCTACCTGTAAATCCTGAGGCCATGAACACATTTTCATATTTAGGATGTTTTCCAACAACTGCATTATTGTCTAACTTGTTACAATCGTAATAGCCTGCCCATCCACCTGTTAACTTTAATTCTTCAAAAACTGGTATTCTTTGTGCTAGAGCTGGCCAAACTAATTCCTCAAAATCATTCCATGCTGGCTCTAAATCCGTGGCATCAAACACTGAATTTGGTGAGCCTGCTAAATATTCGCCACCTTCAGGTCTCCAATAAACACCTGTAGTTAGATCTCCTGTTAAAGGCATTTCCGCAATATACTTTGGGCATTTAACTCTGAAAACTGTATGCTTTTGAGGAACAACCGGTATGTCTCCTAACAATTCTTTAGTCCAGCATCCAGCTGCAGATATTATTGTCTTAGCTTTAATTTCAGAAATACTTTTTACTTCACCTTTAATAAATTCTGCACCAAGTTCTATTGCTTTACTTTTTAAAGCACCATGAAACATGAAAGGGTCAATCCATCCTTCGCTTTGATTGTCTGTATAAGTTGCTGTTTCAATACCTTCATTGTTTATATATGGGAATATTTTTTTCAGCTCAGAGCCTTTAATATTTTTTGTACCAGCATCACATTTTTTATGATTTTCTAAAGCTTTATATTGTTCCTCAGCATGTTCAGGGCCAAACATTAATAAATAACCATTTGTAACCATGCTTGCAGTAGGATTAGGATTCTTTTCAGTTTTTAATAATTCAGGTATTTGAAAAATAAATTCTCTAGCAAACTTACCGAGTAAAATGTTTTCTTTTTGAAAGAATTGCCTTCTAAATCCACCTAAAGATAATGGGAAAGAAGCTGTTTTATAAGTTGGATCTCTTTCTATAACCTTAACTTTTCTGCCTTCTTTAGATAAAAAATAAGCAGTGGCTGTTCCAATTATACCACCACCAACAATTACTACATCATCCATAATTAGTTTAATAAAATTAAAGTTAGATTTAACGATAATGCAAAGCAACACCAGAGTAAATAAGGAATCATCAAATAATAACTAGCTATATTGACACGTTTAAATCTAACAATGAGAACAGCTATTAAGCCTATTAAAACAATTAATATTAACAATGCTAAAAGCATATTGTGAAAAACAAAAAAAACTACACTCCAAGTTGTATTAAAGATTAGATGAATCAAATAAATATAAATTGTATTTATGTCTTTGTTTTTACTATGCCAAAAAAACCATATCGCAATAGTCATCATTAAATATAAAGTTGTCCAAACAGGCGCAAAAATCCAGTCAGGTGGATTAAAAGAAGGTTTTATTATTGACGAATACCATGGTTCTTTAAAACCAATTGTCGCTAAACCGCCAATGGCAGATGCTGAATAAGTAATTGTAGCAAACAATGCAAAAGATAAAATTTTGTTTTTTAACATTTTTTGGACTATACATTAAAATATGAATGATAAAAAAGTTATTTGGATTACTGGAGCTAGTAGTGGAATTGGAAAAGCTTTATCTATAAAATTTGCTCAAGAGGGATGGATAGTAGCTGCATCAGCAAGGCGTGAAGGCCTACTTCAAGAATTAACTAAAATAGATCAAAATATTCATTCTTTCCCATTGGATGTTACTAATCCTGAACAATGTAAAAAAGTTTTTGAAGATATAAAAAACAAATTTAACAACATAGAAATTTCTATATTTGGTACTGGAATACATGATCCCAATTCTGAAAAAAAATTCAATTTAGATAAGATTAGGGAAATTATGGAAGTTAATTATTTTGGAACTATGAATTCTATCAATTCAGTTTATGATTATTATAATGATAAAAAAAGTGGCCAGATATCAATAATTTCCTCAGTTGCTGGATACAGAGGATTACCTGCTGCTGGTGCTTATTGTGCCTCAAAATCTGCTTTGACAAGTTTTACAGAAAGTCTTCGATTTGAAATGATTAGAAAAAATGTAAGAGTTTCTCTTGTAAGCCCAGGTTTTATTAAAACTCCAATGACTGATCAAAATGATTTTCCAATGCCCATGATAAAATCTCCTGAATTTGCAGCTGAACAAATTTACATAGGATTAACAAAAAAAACTGGGTTTGAAATTCATTTCCCTAAAGCTTTTACTTTTTTTTTAAAATTTTTAAGAATTTTACCTTACCCTATTTATTTCAAACTAATTGATATGGGCTATAAAAGATAATTAATTAATCTTTCACAAACATTACTGTAAGTTCAGCAACCTTTATACCAAACTTAGTCATTGTGGCTCTATTAATTGCAACTTTTTCATCTTGCATGAATATCCAATCATCAAAGGTAATTTTAACTTCTTTGCCTTTGATTGGTACTAATAGAACATACTCAAATTTGAACGCAGGTCCATAGGAATATCCTTTTGCTTTTCCAACAACATCTCCTGCTGTTCCTTCATAATTATGCTCATCAATTTTATTGATTGTCCATTGTCTTGTTTGAACTTCTCCATCATTCCAATTAAATTTTTCACTCAGAATTAATTGTTTACCATCCCATTTACCATTCAAATCTGCTGAGAATTGTCTGGTTACTTTTCCAGATCTATTTTGTAAAATTCCCCACGCCTTTACATTTCCTGATAAATATTCTTCTATAATTAGTCTTGGTTTTTGATCTTTAAAATCAGTTGGTTTCATATTGTTTCCTGTACAACTAGTTAATAAAATTGCAGTTATTAAAGCAAATATAATTTTCATGTGACTTATTTATTATAAAGTGAGAATTGAATCAAATCTATATTTTTTGATTTAAATCCCGCTTCACAATATGAAAGGTAAAATTGCCACATCCTTTTAAATGTTAAATCAAATCCTTGATCCATAATTTGATCCCATTTTTTGTTAAATATTTCTCTCCAAATAACTAAAGTGTCAGCATAATGGTTAGAGTATGAGTTATATTCATTAAATTTTAAACCATTAGTACTTACATAATTCTGTAACTCATTTCTAGAAGGTAAAAAGCCACCAGGAAAAATATATTTTTGGATAAAGTCTTGTTTATTTTTATATCTATCAAATAAACTGTCATCAATAGTTATGGCTTGAATACCTACAGAGCCTGCTGGAGCTAGATTATTCTTAATTGTGCTAAAGTAACTATCTAAATAATTTTGGCCTACAGCCTCTATCATTTCAATAGATGCTATATGATCATATTTTTCTTTTAAGTCTCTATAGTCTTTTATTTTAATACTAACTTTTTCATTAAGGCCACATTTATGAATTCTTTCTTTGGCAAATTCAAATTGTTTTTGAGAGATGGTGATACAGTCTAATTTTACATCATAGTTGGTACCCAAGTACTCAGCAAAACCACCCCAACCACAACCAATCTCTAAAATTTTACTTCCGTTTGATGGTTTTAAAAGATCTATTAATTTTTGATATTTATTATTCTGTGCTGCGAAAAGTTCCTGCTTAGGCTCTTCAAATATAGCACTGGAATATGTTAGGGTTTTATCAAGCCATAAAGAAAAGAAATCATTTCCCAAATCATAATGCTTTGCAATATTTTCTTTGCTTCTATGTTTTGTATTTTTTATAATTTTATTTTTGATAAAATTAATAAAAGATAAATCAAATACACCTGAAAATTTATAAATAATTTTTATATTTTTTGCAGATAATTCAATCAAATCAGATAGATTATTTGTAGTAAAAAAATCTTTCATGTAGGATTCTCCTAAACCAACACTTCCATTTTTAATCAAATTATACATTAGACTTTCATCTTTTATTTGTAACGAAACTTTTAAATCTTCATCTGGATTACCAAATTTTAAAACTTCACCATTAATTTTAGTAATTTTGAGATACCCATACTTTATTCTCTTTAAAGCATTAAATACAATTGCATCAGAAATTTTATAAAATAACATTAGTTTTCTATTGTTATGTTGTTTTTGATTTTAATTTTTTTTTTTATAAATTTAATTCCTTTTGTCCACAATTTAAATGCCTCAAAATGTATCGCCAAAATAATTTTAAATGTCATTAATGGATGTTTTAAATAAGATTTAATTAAATTTTTGTTATTTAAATCACTCTTAGTTCCATCTTGAGATGCATATAAAATTTTACCTTCACGGTCATTTAAATCTATTATCACAGAAATTTTATTGCTAGGTTTTAAAAGTCTAAAAAAATAAACACAGTCCATTTCAATAAATGGGGATACATGAAATTTTTTTTTACAAACATTTTGTACCAAATTTTGATTTTCTACTATTTTAAAAACATAAACATGTTGTTCCCCAAATGTATTTTTTACTTCATATAAAATAGATATTAATTCATAATTTTTATTATAAATATAAAATACGCTTAGAGGATTAAATACGTATCCAAATATTCTAGGGTAACATAAAAGTTTAATTTGAATATTTTCAGTTTCTACATTATTTTTTTTTAAATTATCTATAACCCAATCTTTAAGTGAACTTCCATTCCTTGGGCCATGATCCTCATTAAAAAAGCTGATAATATTAAACTTACCATAAGAAAATAGTTTTAACTTTTTATGCATTAAATCTAATTCTGATAAATCAATAAGTAATGAAAAAACTTTATAATTAAATGAATGAATTTTTGGTTTAAATCTTTTATGAATCACAGTGCCTGTGTAAATATAAGAATTTTTAATCATTTATAGTTTTCAGCATTTCAATAGTGGATTTTATTCCATCTTCATGAAAACCATAGCCAAAATAACTTCCACAAAATAAAATATTTTTTTTATTCTGAATGATACACAATCTACTTTGATTTAGTAATGCTTCTGAATCATAATAAGGATGAGCAAATACTACTTTTTTAAATATTTTATCAGCAGGAATTTCCTTATATGGATTTATTGTTAAAAAAATATTTTTATCTATCTCTAAATTTTGTAGCTGGTTTATCCAATACGTAACAGATGTCTTTTCAATGTTAGTAGAATTCATCGAAGAATTCCAAGAGCACCAGGCTTTTTTGTTTTTGGGCATAATACTTTGATCAAAATGAATTACAGCAATATTAGATCTGTATTTAAAATTTTTTAATATCAGTTCTTCATCAGTGGTTGGGTTATCAATTATTTTTAGCGCTTCATCAGCATGAGTTGCTATTACAACTTTGTCATAATCAAAATACTCATTCTCCTCACCATAAAAAATCTTAGCTCCAGAATTATTTCTAATAATCTTATTTATGTTGTAATTTTTAAAATGTTCACCGCTTACTTGTCCTATTATTTTATCTACATAAGTTTTGCTTCGATTTGTAACTGTATACCACTGTGGTCTATTTTTAATTTTAAAAAGTCCATGATTTTTGAAAAAATTTAAAAAAAAGGATAAGGGCATTTGTGTTGCCTCGTATGGGGGCATTGACCATATCGCAGATACCATTGGTATAATATGATAATTAATAAAATAATCCGAAATATTAATTTCTTTTAAGTGTTCACCTAATGTTATTGATTTTATTTTTTCACTTTCTATTTTTTCACAGTTTTTATAAAAACTAATAATTTCAAAAAACATCTTTATAAACTTTAGATTGAATAAGTTTTTTTTATTTGAAAAAATCCCACTTAAACCTTTTCCACAATATTCTAAACCACTTCCCTCTACAGAAACAGAAAATGACATATCACTTTTTTCTATTGCTATTTTATTTTCTGAAAAAAAATTAATTAAATTTGGGTAAGTATGTTTATTAAAGACCATAAACCCAATATCTATTGGTATTTCTTTACCTGGTTCATAAACAACTTTAATTGTGTTTGCGTGTCCACCAAACTGGTTTTCTTTTTCAAACAAGTCTACTTTGTGCGTTTTAGATAAATAATAGGCTGCACTCAATCCTGATATGCCAGCACCCACCACTGCAATTTTCATATTGATAGACCTTTAGGCTGCAGTGTCTTCGTACTCTTCCATTGATGGGCATGTACAAAATAGGTTTTTATCTCCATAAACATTATCTACTCTAGCAACAGGAGGCCAATATTTTGCTGATCTTAGAAATTCTGATGGATAAGCAGCCTCTTCTCTTTCATATTTATGATCCCACTTATTCGCTGTTAACTCAATGTGTGTATGTGGCGCATTCTTCAGTGGGTTATCAATTTTATCATATTCGCCAGACTGAATTTTATTTATCTCTTGTTTTATTTTTACAAGAGTAGAGCAAAACTTATCGATCTCACTCAAGCTTTCACTTTCTGTAGGCTCAATCATCATTGTTCCAGCAACTGGCCAAGACATTGTTGGAGCATGATAACCAAAATCAATTAATCTTTTAGCAATATCCTCTTCAGTTATCCCTATCTCACTTTTTATTGTTCTAATATCAATTATGCATTCATGTGCTACATTTCCATTTTTACCTTTATACAAAATTGGAAATGAGTCTTTAAGCTTATGAGCAATGTAATTTGCATTTAATATTGCAACTTGAGATGCTTTTCTCAAACCCTCAGAACCCATCATCTTTATATACATCCATGAAATTGATAAAATACTTGAGCTACCCCAAGGCGCTGCAGATACCGCTCCCATTCCAGTTGCAGGTCCACAATCCTTTATAACCGAATGTTTTGGCAAAAATACTTCCAAATGTTTTTTGCATGCTATTGGTCCCATGCCAGGTCCTCCACCACCATGGGGTATACAAAATGTTTTGTGTAAGTTTATATGACAAACATCTGGACCAAAATTTCCTGGTTTGGCAATCCCTACTAATGCATTCAAATTTGCACCATCCATATAAACTTGTCCTCCATGATTGTGAATTAGGTCACAAATATCGGTTATTTTTTCTTCAAAAACACCATGTGTTGAAGGGTATGTTACCATAAGTGCAGCTAATTTCTCAGAGTGCTCTTCAGCTTTATTTTTTAAATCTTCATAATCTACATTTCCATGCTGATCACACTTCACAACTACAACTTTCATACCAACCATCTGAGCACTTGCAGGATTTGTACCGTGTGCAGAACTTGGAATTAAACAAACATTGCGATTTTTTTCACCATTTTTTTCATGAAATTTCCGAATTACCATTAAACCAGCAAACTCACCTTGTGCACCAGCATTTGGTTGAAGAGAAACACCAGAAAAACCTGTAATTGATCTTAACCAATTTTTTAAATCAGTGAATAACTCTCTGTAACCATCCATTTGTTCTACAGGAGAAAAAGGGTGTGGTTGAGAAAACTCTTTCCATGTTACAGGTATCATTTCTGAAACTGCATTAAGCTTCATAGTGCATGATCCCAAAGCAATCATAGATTTATTTAAAGCAATGTCTGAATCTTCTAATTTCTTTAGATAACGAAGCATTTCAGTTTCTGAATGATAACTATTAAAAACTGGATGATCTAAGTAAGTTGAAGTTCTTAATAATTTTTTCGGAATATTAGATAAACTTTCATTCATAGTCTCTTTTATTGTTTCTGAACAATTAAAAATTTTTAACAATTGATTTGCTCTATAAAGATTTTTTCTTTCATCAAAAGACACTGCCAAAATTTCAGAGTTTACTTTTCTGATGTTTACTCCTTGATCTAAGGCATTTTTGTATATCTTTTCAGTTTTATCTAAAGTTTTTACAGCTACCGTATCAAAAAAATCATCTGAATAAAGTTCATAACCAGACTGTTTTAATTTATCTGCAAAATTTTTAGTTAATTGAGAAACGCTTTCTGCAATTTTTTTTATACCTTGTGGACCATGATAGACAGCATAAGCAGCAGAAACTATTGCCAATAACGCCTGGGCAGTACAAATATTACTAGTAGCTTTATCTCTTCTTATATGTTGCTCTCTTGTTTGAAGGGCAAGTCTGTATGCTTTTTTTCCATGTCTATCAACTGACACACCTACTATTCTACCCGGCATAGATCTTTTATATTTATCTTTTGTTGCAAAAAATGCTGCATGCGGCCCTCCATATCCCATTGGTATTCCAAAACGTTGTGAACTACCCACTGCAATATCCGCTCCTAATTCTGCTGGTGTTTTTAATTTAGCAAGTGCTAATAGATCACATGCAAGAACTGCCTTTCCATTAAATTTATGTATTTTACTAATAGCTTCACTTGGATCCTTAATGTCTCCTAATGTACCTGGGTATTGAAGAATACCACATATAATATCTTCTTTAATGTCTTTATCTTCATCTCCAACTATTATTTCTAAACCTAGTGGCTCTGCTCTTGTTTTGATAACATCAATAGTTTGTGGATGACAGTTTTTTGAGACAAAAACTTTTTTATTTTCAGATTTAGATATTCTATAACTTAAACCCATAGCTTCTGCTGCTGCTGTTCCTTCATCTAAAAGAGAGGCATTAGCGATATCCATTCCCGTGAAATCTATTACCATCTGTTGAAAGTTAAGTAACATCTCAAGTCTACCTTGTGCCACTTCTGGTTGGTAGGGTGTATAAGAGGTATACCATCCTGGATTTTCTAATATATTTCTAAGTATTACGTAGGGTGTATACGTTCCATAATAACCCATTCCGATAAAGCTAGAAAAAATTTTATTTTTTTTTGAAATATCTTTTAGTTTTCTAAGTGCTTTGTATTCAGAATTTGGATCTCCAATATCTAAATCATCTTTTAGAAGAATTTTCTCTGGTACAGTGTCTTTTATTAAATCATCAAGATTTTTATAACCCAATTCTTTAAGCATGGTGTTCTGCTCATTAACAGATGGGCCTATATGTCTTTGTATAAAATCTTTTTGAGCATTCTTTAACATTTAACTAGCGCTTTCTTTTGAAAATTTATCATATTCATCTTTATTCATTAATGAATCTAATTCAGATTTATCTTTAATCTTTAACTTAAAGAACCAAGCTTCATTTTCTGGATCAGAATTAATCTTAGCTGGGTCATCGACTATTGATTGATTATTTTCAACTACTTCACCTGATATTGGAGTGTAAACATCACTTGCAGCTTTTGTAGACTCTACTACACCAGCATTTCCATCTTTTTCGACATTTGATCCTAAATCTGGTAGTTCAACAAAAACTATGTCACCTAACATTTCTGTTGCATGCTGAGTAATTCCTATAGTAGCAATCTCTCCATCTAATTTAAGCCACTCATGTTCTTTTGAATATTTTACTTCACTCATTTACTAACTCCTTTCACATAACTTTTTTTATAAAATGGCAAATTGCTTATATTTGCTGGATATTTTTTTCCTCTCACTTCTAAAAAAACCTTAGTATCAATTTTAGAAAATGAATTTTCTACATATCCCATAGCAACTGGCGCCTGAACACTTGGGCCAAAAGTTCCACTTGTTATTTCACCAATATTTTTATCATCCTCACTAAATATTGAAGTTTTTTCCCGAGCTATAATTTTGCCTTCTGGTTTTATACCAACACGAACTTTGCTAACTCCTTTTTCAATTTGGGATTTAATTTTTTCAAAACCAATAAATCCACCTTCACGAATTCTATTTTTTGAGATTGCCCATTTTAGATTGGCTTCAACAGGACTTTTATTAATATCCATATCATGACCATACAAACAAAGTCCTGCTTCTAACCTTAGAGTATCTCTTGCTCCAAGACCAATTAATTTAGCTCCTTCGTTAATTAGTTTTTCTACAAATATTTCTGTATTCATATTTTTTATAGATATTTCAAATCCATCTTCACCAGTATAGCCAGATCTCGTTATATAAATATCTTCATCAAGATACTTAAATGTTCCACCATTCATGAATTTCAAATTTGAAACACCATTAATAACTTTTTCTAGTATCTTAACAGCTTTAGGTCCTTGTATTGCTATAAGTGATAATTCCTCACTTAAAATCATTTCATACTTATTATCTAATAATCTAGATAAAAGTTTTAAATCAGAATGTTTGCAAGCTGCATTTAAAACAATATTGAAGCCACCCTCTACTTTAGTAATAATTAAGTCATCATGAATTCCAGCTTCCTCATTCATTAAAAAACTATATTTTGACTGATTTAATTTTGCATTACTCAACTCTGTAGGAAAAATTTTTTCAAGATCTTTAGCTAAAGCTTCATCACCCTTAATAAATAATTGCCCCATATGAGATACATCAAATATACCAGCATTTTCTCTCGTATTTTTATGCTCTTCAATAATTCCTTCTGAGTATTGAATTGGCATTTCATAGCCAGCAAATGAAACTAATTTAGCTCCATATTTTCTATGTAATGAATTAAGTGCTGTTTTTTTGTTTTCCATATTAACTCTTTTTTACCCATCTGTATGTTTGCCTGAGAGTTTTGCTCCTTCGGCGAGAAATAAATCTCTTTCCAGAGTTAATATGCTACGGTCCTTTTTACCTGAGAGATTCCTGGGTGGTTGCTCCTTCGGCGCTACGATGTTCTGTAGTCTCTCCCGTAAATCAATATTCTATTAATTGTGTGTTAAAGTCAATTAGAAACTTTTTTTCTTGATGATAATAAAGAATAAAATTGAAGCAAAACCGCAAACAAGATTATTGAACCACCAATTAATGCAAACATGGAAGGTCTTTCACCAACAAATAGAAATGCCCAAATAGGACCTAGGACAGACTCTGACAACATTATAACTCCAACCATTGCTGAAGGAGTGCTACGTGCTCCAATAGTTATAAAAATAAAACCAAAGCCAACTTGAAAAAAACCTGCCAAGAAACCTAAAAAAATATCATGCGGTGAAATCATTAATTTATTTGACAATAAAAATCCAATTAAGCATGAACTAATACCAGCAACAAACTGTGCTGGAACCATATCAACTGTAGGAAATTTTCTTACTATCATAATAAGTACTGCAAATGTAATTGGCATAGTAAATGCTGCTAAATTACCTGACAGCTCTCCAGGTGAAAGTGAATTTCCAACCATTAAAAAAACTCCTGAAATTGCTAAAACAATTGAAGTCAATGTAATAGCTGAAATTTTTTCTTTTAAAAAAAAATAACCAAAAATTGCTAAAAATAAAATCTGCAAAGATATTATGAAATTTGTATTTGCAACAGTTGTATTATACATGGCAAACACATAACCACAAAATCCGAAGGATAGAACTATTCCACCAAAAAAACCTGGTAAACCAGATTCATAGAATGCCTGAAATGTTTTTTTCTTATAGCTAATTATTAAAAATGCTAACACTGTCAAAGAAAAAAAAAGTGATCTCCAAAACAAAATTTGCCACAAAGTTGAACCCTCAAATGATTTAACTAATAGTCCACCAAAACTTAAACTAAGTGCGCCCATAAATATTAATACTGGGCCTGGAATATTTTTAATTAGATTCATTTAAGTATTTTTTTGTATCTTCGTTATATGCTTTAAATATATTTTCAGCTTCTTCAAGACTTACTTCTTTAAAGTTGATGTTTGTCCCTGGTGTTAATTGTCCAACTACATCTAAATCTGCTGAAATTACATTGGCGATTTTAGGATATCCTCCAATTGTTCCATGATCAGATAACATTATTATTGGATTGCCATCAGCTGGAACCTGTATAACACCCTTAACTAAACCTTCAGATTTAATGTTTGTATTTTTGATATTTTCAATTTTATGACCTTTTAATCTTATCCCCATGCGATCAGCAAGATTAGTAACTAGAAATTCTTTATTAAAAAAATTTTCGATAGCCTGTTTTGAAAAATAATCAAAATTTGTTCCTTTGATAACTCTTACAGTGTTATCAATTAAAGCTTTATAATCTATTCTTTTTTCTGAAAAATTTTTTACATCTGAGTTTGTAATAAAAATTTTATCATCAGATGAATACTTGTTACCATTATTAGAGCCAATTTTTGCTTTAGTGTTTGTTGAATAACTTTTCCATAACTTTTGTAATTCTAATCCGCCACCTACTGAAAGATAACCATAGGCTGATTTTTTAGTTGAAATTATATCTAATTGATCTCCTTCTTCTAAAAAATAATTTCTGTAGCACTCACCATCTTCAATTTTAGAATTTTTTCTGATAATCTTAAAAAGTATATCTCCAGTTATTGCGAAATTTATATTCGCATTTTTTAACTTTAAATGCGGGCCTTGATATGCAAACTCAATAACACCTTCATCCAAATTATTTCCAACTAAGCTGTTTGCTAATTTATAGTTTCGTTGATCAATTGCTCCACTTACTGATACTCCTATATGATATAAATTGTAACGTCCCTTATCCTGGATTGTTGTATTTACACCTGGTCTCAAAATTTCAAAATATGATTTATTCATTCCAATTTAAATATTCCTCTTTTGTAATTTGATAAAATTTTACTTTATCTCCTGGATTAATTAATGCTGGTTGATTTAAATTTTTAATTTCAAAAATTCTTTTAGGAGTATTTCCAATTATATTCCACCCACCAGGGCTTTCAAAAGTATAAATATTTGCAAATTGCTCTGTAATACCAATTGATCCTTTCGGAACTCTTACTCTTGGTGTTTCTAGTCGTTCACATCTTATATCCTTATCTGTGTCACCTAAAAAAGGCATTCCTGCAATAAAGCCTGTCATGTAACAAAAATATTCTTTATCTAAATATAATTGTAATATCTTATCCTTATTTAAATTTAACTTTTTAATTAATCGATCAAAATCCAAACTAAAATCCTCAGAGCAACAAACAGGAATTTTTATTTTTTTATTGTCTTTTTTTATTGTTTGTTTAACTTCTAAATTTTCAATTATATCTTTAATTTTTTTAAAATTAGTTATTGTTAAGTCATAACTAATAATTAACTTATTATAGGACGGGGTTAAATTAGTTATACCTTCTATTTTTTCATTTTTAGTTAATTCTGTTATTTGATTAAAATAATTGATGACATTATTATTTATAGTTTCGTTGACCTCTGAGCCAAAATCACAGTAAGCTGCTGCGTCACCAAGATTTAATATATTTTTAATCATGACATGTTATACTCCAGACTTAAAGTGTATGGAAATTAATATCAATTGTGATTTAGGTGAAAAATCAAAATTTCATTCAGTAGAGAATGATCCAAAATTACTAAATATTGTAAATTCAGCTAATGTTGCTTGTGGTTATCATGCGGGTGATGAAGCCACTATGGATATGGTTATTAAAATTTCTAAAAAGAACGGGGTAAGCATAGGTGCCCATCCATCTTTTAACGATCCAGAAAATTTTGGAAGAAAAAGAATAAATTTGAATTCTTTAGAAATTAAAAAATTAATTTTTGCACAATATGAAGTGTTACAAAAGATAGCTCAAAAAAATAATGAAAATGTTACGCATATTAAACCTCATGGGGCACTTAATAATATGGCATGTGAAGATTTGGAGCTTGCCAATACACTTGCAAAAGCAATTAATGAAATAAATAAAGATATTATTTATTTAGTTCCTACTGGTTCCAAAATGGAGATCGCTGCTAAAAAATTAAACATGAAAATTGCTTGTGAAATATTTGCAGATAGAAACTATGAAGATGATGGAAACTTAGTTTCTAGAAAAAACTCCCAGGCTTTAATTATTGATCCTGAACAAGCTAAAAAACATGTATTAAATATGGTTAAAAATCAGGCACTAAATTGTCTCAGTGGTAAGCAAATACCTTGCGAAATAGACTCTGTTTGCATACATGGAGATAATGAAAGCGCATTAGCAACTGCAATGTCCATAAGAGACAATCTGGTTGATAACGGGTTATCACTTAAACCATTAAATAAACTAAAAAAATTTAAATAAAATGAAAAAACTTATATACATATTAATACTTACATTATCACTAACACATAACGCCTTCTCTGCAGGATCTTCAGGAGATGGAGATGACACTCAGAAAATTTCAAATTATACTAAAGCTCATAATTTAATTAAATCTGCAAAAAAATACGAAAAGAAAGATAAGATTAAAAAAGCACAAAAGAATTATTCTAAAGCACAAAAACTTCTCCTAAAATCAAATTTGGAAAAACCCTCTCAAGCAGATACTTTGAACTATTTAGGTTTTACAACAAGAAAACTTGGGGACTTTAAAAAGGGAGAAGAATTTTATCTCCAAGGATTACAAATTGATCCTAAACACAATGGTATTAACGAATATC
>JAOIRP010000019.1 GCA_028221385.1 Candidatus Pelagibacter sp. | reverse complement strand
AAGAAGGCAATTGTGAAAATGGTTTTGGCAAATGGGTTTATACAGATAAAACAACTTATGAAGGTGAGTGGGTTGGAACAAAAAAGCATGGACAAGGAACTGAAACTTGGCCAAATGGATATATTTATAAAGGTCAATTTCAAAATAGTTTATGGAGTGGTTTAGGAATATTAACGTTTCCTGATGGTTCGACTTATGAAGGAGAGTGGACTAATGGGTTTATGAATGGGGAGGGAACTTTTACCTGGGCTGATGGAAAACAAAAATCAGGAATTTGGGCAAATGGAAAGTTACAGGAATGATATTTGTTGAAAAATATTTAGATAAAATAAAAGAGTTGCCAGAAACAGTTAAACAGTTTGGTGGTTTAGTTACACTAATGACCGTCATATTCTTATCTTTTTTTATACTAAATAACATTTTTGGCGAAGGCGATGAGTTAGTTGCTAAAATGAAAATAGAAGAGGAAAGAATTGCTCAAGAGAGAAAGCTAAATAAATTAATCTCAAGTTTGCCATCTGGAATTTTAGTATCTTTTGATGGAACTGATCATTTTAAATTAACTGATGAATTGTATGAAGCTGTTTGTAATGCAACAAAACTCATACCACAGCGTGCAATTATGGGTGCCAATTTTTTAAATTATAGAGCACATGAAATTTATACAATGAATGGTAACAAAATTAGTGAAACTTTTGTTAAATGGGACAAAGAAAAAAATAAATGCTTTACAGGTTTTATTGTTAGTGGAAAGAATGTTGGTGTAGATGAGACTATTACTGTTAGTGGTGAGGCTTTAAGTTTCTTGAGCACAGGTATTGATACAAGAGTATATTTTATTAAAAACTTTTAAGAGAGAAAGGTACTAAATTATATAGATTTTAATTTAACTTAATTTCGTATAACTTAATATAAATTATGTCTGATCCAGTTATCAAATGTGAATCTGTTTACAAAATTTTTGGGGAAAATGCCAAAAAAATGCTTGAAGATTCTAATAGTAATGTTGATGCAAAAACATTTCAAGAGAATGGGTGCATAGTAGGAGTTAACAATGCTTCTTTTGAAGTTTCAAAAGGTGAAATGTTAGTCGTGATGGGTTTATCAGGTTCTGGTAAATCAACATTGTTAAGATGCATTTCTAGATTAACAGATGCCACTGGTGGAAAAATTTTTATAGAAGGTCAAGACTTACTTCAATTAAATAACAAAGAATTAATAGATCTTAGAAGAAACAAAATGGGAATGGTTTTTCAAAGTTTTGCTTTACTACCTCATAAAACAGTTGTTGAAAATATTGCTTTTCCACTTCAAGTTAAAGGAATAAAAATTAAGGATAGTATCAGTAAAGCTATGGATATGGTTAAACTAGTTGGACTTGATGGAAGAGAAAATTATTTTCCAAGAGAACTTTCAGGTGGCCAACAACAAAGAGTGGGTATTGCAAGATCATTAGCTGTAGAACCAGATATTTGGTTTTTGGACGAACCTTTTTCAGCGCTAGATCCATTAATTAGAAAAGAAATGCAGGATGAGTTTTTAAGACTTCAGGAAAAATTACAAAAAACAATTATGTTTATTACTCATGATTTTGATGAAGCTTTAAAACTTGCGGATCGGATTGCGATTATGAAAGATGGTATAATTGAACAACTAGATACACCAGCCAATATTGTATTGAATCCAGCAACTGAATATGTGAAAAAATTTACTGAAGAAGTCCCAAGAGAAAAAGTTTTATTAATAGAAGATGTGATGGATACATCTACTTCTAATAATCTTAGTGATTTAAAAGTTTCAAAAGATGAGATAATAGAAAATGTTGCAGAAAAAATTCTAAGTCAAGATAAATCAGTTGCTGTCATAGATAATAATAACCAAATTATTGGCTCTATTGATCCAGCAAAAATAATCAATACCGTTTTTGGGGGAAGAAAAAATAATAATTAATTATGGAATTAATAAAAAAACACCCAAAGCTATTTCAATGGATTTTTTTATTAATTGTATTTTTTGCTTTATGTTTTGCAATTGATGTTCCTGAAACATACAAATTTATTAGAGGTCAAGCAGAATTTATTAAAGACCCCAACCAAAGTACGTATATATTATTTGGTAAAGAGGTAAGATATTACGCTTTTGATGTCTTTTGGAGATTACCTCCATTACTTGGATGGTTACCTATTTGGATTAATGACTCATTGTTCTTTTTAATGAATGAGTGGATGCCCATGGAATTTTGGAATGAGGACACTCAAGAATTTAAAACTAGACCATTAGTTTTACAAATAACTCGAAATTTGACTTCATTTATGACTTTTCTAATTGAGTTAATTAGAGAGATTTTATTAGGAGGAATGGAAACTGTTGTTGCATTTACTAGCTGGGATTGGATAGATGCAAATCCTTGGGCAGAGTTACCAGGTTTACCTTGGACAATCGTTGCCGCAGGTGCTGCAATATTAGGTTATAAGCTTAGTGGAAAAGGTTTAGCGATATTTGCTGGTTTAGTAATGATTTACATTTCTATCTTTGGTCAATGGAAACCTTCAATGCAAACTTTATCTTTTATATTAGTTGCAGCACCACTTTCTTTTATTTTTGGTTTAAGTTTAGGTATCGCAGCATACAAAAGTAGACGTGTAGAGAAAGCCTTGAATCCTATACTTTTAGTTATGCAAACTATGCCACAATATGCAGTGTTAGTACCTGCAATTGTTCTTTTTGGTGTTGGTGATCATGCGGCAGTAATAATAACTATGGTTGTTGCTGTGCCCCCGATGATATTATTAACTTTACTAGGTCTTAGAGGAATACCATCAGAGGTTATTGAGGCAGGTAAAATGAGTGGATGTAATAATTGGCAGCTAATGTTTAAAGTATTAATTCCAACTGCAAGAAGAGATATTCTAATTGGAGTTAATCAGGTAATTATGGTGTGCTTTTCTATGGCAGTTATTTCTGCTTTTATTGGTGCAAAAGGATTAGGATTCAATTTATTATTAGCACTCAATCAGTTAAATATTGGGTTAGCATTAGAAGCAGGTTTGTGTATTAGTTTAATTGCAATATTATTAGATAAAATGTCTTTAGCTTGGGCTAACAAACAAATAGATTATTTTGGTAGCTTGACTTTCTTTCAACGAAACAAAAATGCAATCTTTTTTGGAGGTGCAGTAGTTCTAGGAATTATATTTGCTTATTTTGGATCTTTTTATTTTAAAGAGGGTTATAATTACTTATTTGAGGTTCCGCACAACAAAGGTATATCGACAGCAGATTTTTGGAATAGAGGTGTGGACTGGATTTGGGATACTTTTTTTCAAACATTAAAAATATTTAATACTTGGTTGATAGTAGATGTTCTTCAGCCAATGAGAGCATTATATTTAAGGATGCCAGCAGTTGCTACTTTGGTTTTAGTTATAGGAGCGGGCTATATAATTGGTGGAATTCGTTCAGCTTTAGTAGTAGGGGGATTAACATTGTTTATAGCATTAAGCCCTTGGTGGGATAGAGCTTTAGTTACAACTTATATGGCAACTTTTGGAGTAATTATATCTTGTTTAATAGGATTTACTGTTGGAACTTTATCTTTTCAAAATAAGCATACTACAAGTTTTATGTTAGGTGTTTGTGATATTTTTCAAACATTTCCCTCATTTGTTTATTTGATACCAGTTATGATGCTTTTTGGAGTTACCGATACTTCGGTATTAATAGCAGTAATAGTTTATGCAACTATACCTGCTACAAGGTACACTATTGAAGGTTTAAGGAGTGTTCCAACTGCTTTGCATGACGCAGCTTCAATGTCAGGTGTAACAAAATTACAAAGATTATTTAAAATAGAATTTCCTTTAGCATTTCCACACATGATGCTTGGTTTAAATCAAACAATTGTATTTGCTTTATTTATGGTAATAATTGGAGCATTTATTGGAACTGAAGATTTGGGACAATATATTTTAAAAGCTTTATCTGATAAAAAAGGAGCTGGAATAGGATTAACTCTTGGTCTTTGTGTTGCTTTTATTGGTTTAATTTTCGATAACTTAATACGAACTTGGGTGGATCAAAGAAAAAAACACCTTGGTATAGATTAATAAAGATACTCAACTTCTGAAAAACGATCTGTTGGAAAGATCCAATAAAATTTTAAGGTTTCCTTTCCATTATTTTTTAGAGCATGTTTTGCATTTCCTGCTATATAAACAACATCGCCTTTCTTGATTTCTTCAAGTTTACCAGATTTGTTTAATGTTCCCACACCATCTGTAACCACATATATTTCTGCAGGTGAATGATAATGAAGCACCAAATCACCACCAGGTGCTATTTCAGCAAAACCAAGTGAAAGACCAGAACTCTCTGTAAAATCAGCATCAATTAAAAATTTCCATCTAACACCAGGATATTTTTCTGTTGTTGACCACTTTTGATCAGAAACTGATTTTAGATTTTTTGTGAAGATCATACAAAATCAAAGTTTAAATCTTATTTCTTTGGCTGATCCAAGAAAGCTTTTAAGGAGTCATCCATTGCTGTTTCCCATGGTGTATGATGTAGTGGACCCAAAGAACCTGTTACCGGTGAAGAAAAAGATTTATTTCTATAAGTCATAATATTTTCAACCTTGTGATGTTCCCATTCTTTGAAATGTTTTCTAATTAATTCAAAATCAATTTTTGGATAATCTGATAAACCATGAAGTTCTTTAGTGTACTCAGTCTGAAAATCTATCATTTGTTCCGGATTTTCTAATTTTTCCTCCATTGATACCCATTTATTGATATCTTTATCAATATCAGAGTCATTTGGAATTTTAATTTTACCCATTATAACATCTCTTGCAAACCAAGCCTGGCAATCAAACATATTAAAAGTATGAAATTGATCTTGCATGCCTAAATACATTAATTTGTGATTGTTTTGCCAAACTACACCTTTATATAACTTAGGTGGGTAAAGTCTGTTCCCTGTTTTTAGTTTTAAGTCTTCATTTAAAAAAGGGAAATGATGAAGATAACCTGTACATAAAATTACAGCATCTGTTTCTTGTACGTGACCGTCTTTAAATATTGCTTTGTTGCCCTCAAGTTTATCTAAGTGAAAAACTTCTTTCATACCCTCTGGCCATTTAAATCCCATAGGATTGTGCCTAAAACCTATAGTGACACTTTTAGCTCCATACTTATGGCACTGAAGAGCCACATCTTCTGCAGAATAACTACTTCCCAAAACAACAACGTTTTTCCCTCTAAATTCTTCTGCATCTCTAAAATCATGAGAGTGCATTATTCTTCCAGGAAACGATTTCATTCCTGGATATTCTGGAATGAATGGAACAGAAAAATGTCCAGTTGATATAACCACATAATCAAAAATATCTTTTGAAATTTTATCATTTTCTTTATCACGATAAGAAATTTCAAAACTTTTACCATTATAAAAAACATTAGTAACAGAGGTGTTAAATTTTATTTTATCTTTTAAATTTCCTTTTTTGACTCTACCCAGAATGTAATCATACAAAACTTCTCTTGGAGGAAAGGATGGAATTGGTTTTCCAAAATGTTCATCAAATGAATAGTCAGCAAATTCTAAACATTCTTTGGGACCGTTAGACCAAAGGTATCTATACATACTATTAGGTACGGGATCACCATATTGATCTGATCCTGTTCTCCAGCTATAGTTCCATAATCCACCCCAATCTTCTTGCTTATCAAAACAAACTATTTCAGGTATTTTTTCACCTTTTTTTTCAGCTTGTTCAAAAGATCTCAACGCAGATAAACCACAAGGTCCAGCACCAATAATTGCAACTTTACTCATAAATAACCCCTTCTTAAAAATTTATAACTGTACTTTACTCACAAAATGCTAAAAATTAATATAAAAAAATACTTTATTATGAAAAAAATAATTATTATTGGAGCAGGAGCTATGGGTTCAGCTTTCGCTATTCCGTGTCTCGAAAATAAAAATGAAGTAACACTTATAGGCACTCACCTTGAAGATGAATTAATAAATAGTATTCAATTAAATAAAAACTTTCATCCAACTCTCAATATAGAATTACCAACTAAACTAAAAGTTGAAAAATATGAAAGATTAAAATCTATTCTAGAAAGAGGAGTGGATATAATTGTAGCAGGCGTAAGTTCAATAGGAATTAAATGGTTTGTTGATCAAATAGCAAAAAACTATAAAAAAAATCTTCCCATTATTTTATTAACAAAAGGTTTGGCTATAGAAGATAATGAGTTGATAACACTTTCAGATAAAATTAAAAAACTTCTCAATAAAAAAGGTCATGAGGAAGTAAATGTTTCTGCAATCAAAGGACCTTGTTTGGCAGCTGGCCTTGCAAATAAAATGAGAACAGGAACAGTTATTGCAAATCTGAATATTAAAGAAGCACAAAATTTAAAAAAAATTATATCAACTGAATATTATTCAACAGAAATATCAGATGATCTTACTGGTATTGAATTATCAGGTGCAATTAAAAATATTTATTCAATGTTAATTGGTGCATCAGAAGGACTAAGTAACTCTAAAGCACCTAAGGAAATTCAATCTAAATATTATTTAAACACCTCAGCTTCTTTAATTCATAGATCTATATCCGAAATGGTTGAGTTTGTTACTCATTATGGAGGTAAAGCAGAAACAGTTTATGGGTTAGCTGGTTTAGGTGATCTATATGTAAGTGCAATTGGAGGAAGAAATAGTTTAATGGGGAAATATCTTGGCGAAGGCCATCTTTACAAAAATGCAAAAGAAAAATTTATGAAAGATGTTACTGTAGAAGGGGCTCAACTTGCTTTTGAAATTGGTCCAAAAATTTTACAAGATCTTAATTCCAAAAATTTTCCACTAATGTTTAGTATGCTTAATACTATATGTGAAAATAAAAAACTAGAAATTAACTGGTAAATGAAATCAAATTGGAATTACCCAACAACTATGTGGGTTGGAAAAGATAGAATTAAAGATTTAGGTGTTGCTTGTAAAACTTTAAACATTAATAAACCATTGTTAGTAACAGATAGTGGTCTTGCCACATCAAAAATTGTAGCTAATGTTTTAAATAATCTAAAAGAAAATAGTATCTTAGCTGAATTATATTCAAATGTTGTTGGTAACCCAACTGGAACCAATGTAGCAGAAGGTACTGATTATTATAAAAAACATAACTGTGATGGAGTAATAGCTTTTGGAGGTGGTAGTGGTTTAGATGTTGGTAAAGCAATTGCATTTATGTCGGGTCAAACATTACCTATTTGGGATTTTGAAGATGTTGGAGATAATTGGACCAAAGCAAACTCTGATAAAATTGCACCAATTATTGCTGTACCAACAACTGCTGGAACAGGCTCTGAAACAGGGCGAGCATCTGTAATTTTAAATGAAGAAACAGGAATAAAAAATATAATTTTTCATCCTAAATTTTTACCTTCAATAGTTATTTTAGATCCAACATTAACACTTAGTTTGCCTGCAAAAATTACAGCTGCAACAGGTATGGATGCTCTAGCTCACAATTTAGAAGCATACTGTGCTCCAGGATATCATCCAATGGCAGATGGAATTGCATTAGAGGGTATGAGATTAATTAATAATTGGTTATTAGAAGCTGTTAATAATGGATCAAATATTGAAGCACGACAAAACATGCTAACAGCAGCCAGCATGGGATCGACAGCATTTCAAAAAGGTTTAGGAGCAATTCATTCATTAAGTCACCCAATAAATGCATTAAATAATGTCCATCATGGTTTATCCAATGCAATATTTATGCCTTACGTATTAACTTTTAATAAAGATGCAATTGAACAGAAAATAATTAAGATTTGTGATTATTTAGAACTTCAAGATCGATCTTTTGATGGTTTTATAAACTGGGTTATAGTTCTAAGAAAAAAACTTGATATACCTCATAAATTATCAGAAGTGATCGATGAAAAAAATTTTGATATTGATAGGTTATCTAAAATGGCTTTAGCAGACCCATCGACGGGAGGAAATCCAAAAAAATTAACCATAAAAGATATGAAGATAATGTATCAGCACAGTATGACTGGTGAATTGTTCAAATGAGTAATTTAAATATATTAATTATTGAAGGAAATAACAGAGAAGATAGTGAGTTTTTTATTAAAGTAGCCGGAGCTTCTGCAGCAGATAATCTAAAAAATTTAATTTTAAAGATAGAGTCATCATCAAATATAGAAATCATAAATCCAAACAATGATAATGATACAAAGAATGCTCTAAAAAATATGAGTAAATATAATGGAATCGTTTTTACTGGTGGTGCAATGAGAATAAATGATATGACAGATGTAATTAAGAAGCATATCAACTTTGCATCTAATTGCTTTACTCAGAAAAATAAGATTTTAGCAATTTGCTGGGGATTACAAATATGTTCGACAGCAGCTGGGGGTCAAGTAAACCCTGGAAAAAATGGCGCTCATATTGGAATTGCCTCAGATGTAATTGTTAATAATGAGGGTGAGAAGCACTATATATACAAAGATAAAAAAAAAATTTTTAACTCACCAGCCTTCAATTTTGATGAAGTAAGTGAACTGCCAAAAAATGCTATTCTTTTATCAAGTGACAAAGTTAACAATGTAATGGGCATTAGCTTTAATGCAGGAAACTCTGAAATTATTGGCCTACAATATCATCCTGACTATGAATATTTTCAAATGCTTAAACTTATTGCTGGTCGTAAAGAGAGGTTATTTGTAAATAAAAATTTTTCTAGTGAAGAAGAATATGAAAGTCATATCTCATATATTAAATCTGAAAATGAATTATTAAATTTTAATGATAGAACGTGTGAAGTTAGAAATTGGTTAAATTATTTAAAGAACTAATTTAAAATAGACCTTCAATCTCACCATTTTTATTCAGTTTAATAGAGTCCGCTGCTGGAACTCTTGGAAGTCCTGGCATAGTCATAATAGCACCACATACAACCACAATAAACTCCGCACCAGAAGACAATCTAATTTCTCTTACTGGTAAAGCATGTCCTGTTGGAGCTCCTTTAAGACTTGGATCAGTTGAAAAACTATATTGTGTTTTTGCAATACAAATAGGTAAATCTCCATATCCTGCATCTTCAAAAGATTTTAATTGATCTCTAATTTTTGTATCAGCTATAACCTCATCAGCTCTATAAATCTCTTTTGCAATTGTCTCTATCTTTTTAAATAGAGGAGTTTTACTTTCGTATAAAAACTTAAATTTAGCTTCATTTTTTTCACATAAATCCGCAACATGAGCAGCTAGTTCTTTTGTTCCTTCACCTCCATTTGCCCAGTGAGTACAAAGACTTGCTTTAACTCCAATTTTATCACAAAATTCTGTTAATGCTTTTACCTCGTTATCTGTATCTTTAATGAAATGATTTACAGCAACTGCAACTGGTAATCCAAATTTTTTGACATTCTCGATGTGTCTTTGAAGGTTAACTAGTCCCTTTTTAAGAGCCTCAACATTTTCATTTTTTAAATCATCTTTTGAAACTCCACCATGCATCTTCAATGCTCTTATAGTTGCAACAATAACTACACAGCTTGGTTTTAAATTTGATTTTCTACATTTAATATCTAAAAATTTTTCAGCACCTAGATCTGCACCAAATCCAGCTTCTGTAACCACATAGTCTGCAAGTTTTAAACCAGTTTTTGTAGCAATTACTGAATTACAGCCATGAGCTATGTTAGCAAAAGGACCACCATGAATAATTGCTGGATTATTTTCTAGAGTTTGTGTCACATTGGGTCTTATTGCATCTTTTAACAAGACAGTCATAGGACCTTGAGCTTTTAAATCTTTTGCGTAAACAGGTTTTTTATCCCTTGTATATGCAATAGTTATATTGCCAATTCTTTTTTCCAAATCTTCTAAATCATTTGATAAGCAAAATATTGCCATGATTTCAGAAGCAACGGTTATATCAAAGCCGTCTTCTCGTGGAAAACCATTAGCTACTCCACCTAGGTTTATATTTATAGATCTTAAAGACCTGTCATTCATGTCCATAACTCTTTTCCAAACAATTCTTCTAACATCTATGTCTAATTTATTCCCCCAGTAGATATGATTATCAATTAAAGCTGATAACAAATTATGAGCAGAAGTAATTGCGTGAAAGTCTCCCGTGAAATGTAAATTAATTTGCTCCATAGGAACTACTTGTGCATAACCACCACCAGCGGCACCACCTTTCATTCCGAATGATGGACCAAGACTTGGCTCACGCAAACAAACAATTGATTTTTTTCCAATTTTATTTAATCCATCACTTAAACCAACCGATGTTGTTGTTTTTCCTTCCCCAGCAGGAGTTGGTGTAACAGCTGTTAC
>JAOIRP010000018.1 GCA_028221385.1 Candidatus Pelagibacter sp. | reverse complement strand
CTGCTGAAGAGAAGTTTTTATCCTTAAAAAAAAATAAAGTTTATGTTAGATATGGTCCAAGTTTTGACTCTCCAATTAAGTATATTTATAAAAAAATAAATCTTCCTGTAAAACAAATTGACAAGAAAGAAAATTGGAGAAGAATTGTGGATTTAGATAACAATAGTGGATGGATACATTGGAGAATGTTAAAAAAGCCTAATTCTATTATTATATTAAAAAATAAAATTTTATTTAAAAAGCCAACTAATTATTCAAAACCACTGGCAAGGTTAGAAAAAGGAAGATTATTGAAAGTTAATGAGTGTAAAGATGGTTGGTGTCATATTGCAACTGATAACTATGCAGGATGGATTAAAACTAATGATATCTGGGGCTCTATTAAATAAAATCTGCTGATAGTGATTTAATATTAACTTCAGTTAATTTAGTAGTATGAGCATATTCTTTGTGTTCTATACCAAGTTGAACATTGGCTTTTCCAGATTTCATTTTCACAATTTGATCATCACTGAATTTGAAATGAATAAATTGTACCGATGACGCTTTACCTTCTGCAGAGGTTCTATCTACATCTTCTTCAGGTTCAGCCTTGATAACAACATCGTCAATTTTCATAAATACTTTTTCCTCAATACCACCTACTTTTCCTAGAAATGCTGCTCTAGAAACTGGATTATCTATTTCAAACATCAATGTTGCTGTTAGTTCTTTGCCATTTGGGACTAATGGATTGTATGCTATTAACTCGTCTTTTAACTGCTCATCTCCACCCTTTTCTATATAAAGCATTTCCTGTACTTGAGCCAACATTGTTTCAAAACTTTCAAAATAAAAAGTTGCATATGGACCAAGAGCTATTCTTCTATCCTTTTTAAACTCAACAATATCTTTTCTTATTTGTTTTCTATTCTTTGTATAAATATCTAAAGGAATTAAGTCCTGTTTTTCAATTTGTCTTTTTTCTTTACTCATAATCATAATCTATAACTTTTTGCCATTAATTCGATGGGGTGTAGTGCCTCATCATTAGATATTTTTGTGTCAACTTCCAGTTGCTTCAAATGTTTTCCAGCCAATGGGCAATCAGAGGCCATGTATTTATTATTTTTATTTTTAATTTGTCTTGCTGTTGGTCTTCCCACTTTTAATGCAAGATCATGTGTTTCTTTCATTACTCCAAAAGTTCCCCCATGGCCAGCACATCTCTCTACAACGTCCATTTTAATGTTTGGTATAAATTTCAGCATATCTCTAGATTTTATTCCCATGTTTTGTGCTCTTGCATGACAAGCATTATGAACTGTTACACCACCATCTATTTCTTTTAAACCTTCTGCCAAACCTTCTTTTTGGGCAATATCAACTATATATTCATCTATATCACTTACACTCTGTGAAAGTTTTTTAATATTCTCATCATCAGGCAATAGTAAGGGCCATTCAAATTTCAACATTAAACCACAACTGGCTGTTAATGTAATAACTTGGTAACCTTTCTCAACCCACTCTAATAAGTCTTTAGAAACTTTTTTTGCTTGTTCTACTACTTTAGGTAAATCTGCTTGTTCCAAAAAAGGCATTCCACAACATCCTGGATAAGCTTCTTGAACTTCAACCCCATTCTTTTTCAAAACTTTTAAAGCAGCAACACCCGTATTTTTTTTATTAAAATTCACAAAACATGTAGAGTAAATTACTACTTTTCTATTTTTTGATGGTGCCTCTGTATTTATCGGATCTTTATTTTTTTTAAAATAATTTGTAAACGTTTCTGAATTGTAAACTGGAAGACTAACTCTCATATCAATTCCAGCAACTAATTCTAATATTTTTCTTAAAAATTTGTTCTTTATGTTTGAGGCCCAGTTTATTAATGATGAAAATAATACACCAATTTTTGCATTTCTATCAATTTGAGCTAATTGTGCTGGAACTGCTGGCAATTTATTTAGTTTTTTTTGTGCGGTTCTATATCTCAACATTAAATGAGGAAAATCTAAGTCAAAATCATGTGGGGGAACATAAGGACACTTGGTCATAAAACACATGTCACATAATGTGCAGGCATCTACTACAGGTTCAAATTGTTCACTTTTTAAACTCTCAACATCTTCATTTTCTGACTCATCTATCATATCAAATAGTTTTGGGAACGAGTCACATAGATTAAAACATCTTCTACATCCATGACAAATATCAAATGCTCTTCTCATTTCATCATCCAATTTTTTTGGATCTAAAAAATCAGGGTGCTCAAAATTTATAGGATGTCTTATAGGAGCTTCTGTACTGCCTTCTTTACTCATTTAATTTACAATTTTGGATTTGATGGTGGGGATATCCCCACCATAAATTAAGTTTTATTTATGCGATAGATTCTAGAGTTTTTTGGAATTTACCTGCATGAGATTTTTCAGCTTTAGCTAAAGTTTCAAACCAATCAGCTATTTCTTCAAAACCTTCTTCTCTTGCTGTTTTAGCCATACCTGGGTACATATCAGTGTACTCATGAGTTTCACCTGCAACAGCAGAAGCTAAATTATCTTTAGTTTCACCAATAGGTTTTCCTGTCGCTGGATCTCCTACTTCTTCAAGATATTCTAGGTGACCATGTGCGTGTCCAGTTTCACCTTCTGCAGTAGATCTGAATACTGATGCTACATCGTTGTAACCCTCTATATCTGCTTTTTGTGCGAAATAAAGATAACGTCTGTTTGCTTGGCTCTCACCTGCAAAAGCGTCTTTTAAGTTTTCTTCTGTTTTACTTCCTTTTAATGACATATTATTCTCCTTAATGATTATGGATAGTATATAATCATTATAAACTGCATGTCAACAGTTTAGAATTATTTTAATGTAATTGTTAAGTTATTGAAATAATTGAATTAATTTTGATTTTGATTATCAGTTGCAACTTTGATCAGAACTTCAACTGATTTAATTTTTTTTCCAGTAATATTTTTTTTTACATTTACAGAGTCAATTTCATTTTCTCCACAATCAATTAATTCGTTTGTGTCCTCATCAAAAAAATGATGGTGATCTGAAACATTTGTATCAAAATAACTTTTGTCAGCATTTATCGAAATTTCTTTTAGATATCCTTTTTTCTTGAAGGCGTGGATAGTGTTATAAACTGTGGCTAGTGAAATTTTTTCACTTAATTTCTTTTCTATAATTTTAGTAAGATCATTAATCGTGAAATGAAAGGTTTTTTCTGGAGAAAATAAGACTTCACAAATTTTAAGCCTTTGTCTTGTAGGTCTTAGGCCAGATTTTCTTAATTTTTCAGTATAAATGTTTAAATTTTCCATTATTTTTTATAACAGTTCTAAACTATTTCTATATTATATTGATAATAAATCAAGTATTAAGGGTGCTTATATTTATGAAAA
Source organism: Candidatus Pelagibacter sp. (assembly GCA_028221385.1). Next base: position 9,438 of record JAOIRP010000018.1, on the reverse strand, counting down.
AAAACTCATTTACATATGATGATTTAATTAGCTGTGGAAATGGTGATCTTTTTGGCCCTGGTAATGCAAAATTACCTCTTCCGCCCATGCTTATGTTTGATAGAATAACAGAAATCAATGATAATGGAGGAGAGTTTAAAAAGGGTTTAATTAAAGCAGAATTGGACATTAAAGATGACCTTTGGTTTTTTGACTGTCATTTTAAAGAAGATCCTGTAATGCCTGGTTGTTTGGGTTTAGATGCTATGTGGCAACTAGTAGGTTTTTACCTTGGTTGGCTTGGTAACCCAGGAAAAGGAAGAGCTTTGGGTGTGAGTACAGTAAAATTTACTGGGGAAGTTTTAAAAAGTGTAAAAAAAGCAACTTATATAATTGATATGAAAAAAATTATGTCACCAGGAGGAACTTCAGTTGGGTTAGCTAATGGGTTATTGTTTGCTGATGACAAAAAAATATATTCAGCAGAAAATTTAAAAGTGGGGTTATTTAAATAATGAGAAGAGTGGTTATTACAGGTTTGGGTATTGTTTCTTGTTTGGGAAATAATCAAGAAGAAGTTCATCAATCTCTTTTAAATTCACAATCAGGAATTTCATATTCAGAAGAATATAAAGAACACAATTTAAAAAGTCATGTTCATGGTAAACCAAATATAAAACTTGAAGATCACATAGATAGAAAAACAATTAGATTTATGGGATCAGGATCGGCTTATAATTATATAGCAATGAAAGAGGCTATTAAAGATTCTGGATTAGAAGAAAGTGATGTTAGTAATTTTAAAACTGGAATTGTAATGGGCTCTGGTGGTCCTTCGATTGAAAATGTAATTGTAGCAGCTGATAAAACTAGAGCTAAAACTCCAAAATTAATGGGACCATTTATTGTTCCAAGAACTATGGCTAGTACTGCATCTGCAACCCTGGCTGTTCCTTTTAAAATTAAAGGAACTAATTATACGATGAGTTCAGCATGTGCCACGAGTGGACACTGTATTGGAAATTCTATGGAGTTAATCCAAATGGGAAAACAAGATATTGTTTTTGCAGGAGGTAGTGAAGAAATACACTGGGCTATGACTGCTATGTTTGATGCAATGACAGCACTATCATCAAAATATAATGATAAACCTGAAACTGCATCAAGAGCATATGATAAAACAAGAGACGGTTTTGTAATTGCTGGTGGTGGTGGAGTGTTAGTCCTAGAAGAATACGAACATGCTAAAGCTAGAGGGGCTAAAATATACGCGGAATTAACTGGTTATGGAGCAACTTCGGATGGATATGATATGGTGGCACCATCTGGAGAAGGTGCTGTAAGATGTATGCAAATGGCTATGTCTACTGCTAAAAATAAAATTGATTATATAAATACTCATGGAACATCAACACCTGTTGGTGATATTACAGAATTAAATGCTGTTAAAGGAGTTTTTGGAGACACAATTCCAAAAATTAGTTCAACTAAATCTTTATCAGGTCATCCGCTAGGAGCTGCTTCAGTTCATGAGGCAATCTATTGTTTAATAATGATGAAAAATAATTTCATTGCAGGATCAGCAAACATTAGTGAAATAGATGAAGAGGCTAAAAAATTCCCAATTGTTGCAAAAACAGAAACTGGAGCAACTTTAAATACAGTGATGTCTAATAGTTTTGGTTTTGGTGGAACTAATGCCGCTTTAATTTTTGAGAAAGTATAATCATGAGTTTGATGAAGGGTAAAAAAGGATTAATCATGGGCGTTGCCAACGAAAGATCTATCGCTTGGGGTATTTCACAAAAACTTGCTGAAGCTGGAGCTGAACTTGCATTCACATATTTGGGTGATGCTTTAAAAAAAAGAGTAATTCCTTTAGCAGAAAAATTAAATTCAAAAACAACATTTAGTTGTGACGTTGAAAACAAAGAAGAAGTAATAAAATTATTTGAAGATATAAAATCAGAGTGGGGACAAATTGATTTTGTAGTACACGCAGTAGCATTCTCAGATAAATCAGAACTATCAGGAGAGTATTTAAACACTACTAGAGAAAACTTTTTAAGAAGCATGTTAATTTCATGTTTTTCATTTACAGAAGTTGCAAAAGAGGCATCTAAAGTAATGAAAGAAGGTGGAAGTATGTTAACTTTAACTTATGAGTCTACTAAAGCTATTCCAAATTATAATGTAATGGGTGTTTGTAAATCAGCTCTTGAAGCAAGTGTAAAATACTTAGCTAGAGATCTTGGTGCTAAAGGCATGAGGGTAAATGCAATTAGTGCAGGACCAATTAAAACATTAGCAGCTTCTGCTATTGGAGATGCAAAATTCTTATACAAATGGAATGAAGATCATTCTTTTCTTAAAAGAAACGTAGATATCCATGATGTTGGAAATTCAGCATTATATCTATTAAGCGACCTTGCAAACGGTGTTACAGGTGAAATTCACTACGTAGATGCCGGATATAATAAGGTTGGGATGCCAGATCCTAAGAATATTACTTAAAATATAGTTAAATTTAGTTAAAAATATTAGGGGCGTTCTGTTGCCAGGTGCGCCAAAAAAACCCCAGAACTTTCATTCCGGGATTTTAGAATTTTAATTTAAAGTATTATTCAGCTGCTTGTTTCATAGAAAGTTTAACTTTACCTCTATCGAAACCAATTACTTTAACTTTTACTTCATCACCTTCTTTAACAACGTCAGTAACTTTTTCTACTCTTTTAGGAGCAAGTTCTGAGATGTGAACAAGACCGTCTTGTTTACCTAAGAAGTTTACAAATGCACCAAACTCCATAATTTTCATTACTTTGCCTGAGTAAATTTTATTAAGTTCAGCTTTTGCAGTGATGTCTTTAATAAACTGCATAGCGATATTTCTGGACTCTTCATCTGGAGCAGCAACTGTCACAACCCCTTCATCGTTCACATCAACTTTTGCACCTGATTTTTCAACAATCTCTCTAATTGTTGCACCACCTTTTCCAATAACAGCTGCAATATCTTTTTTATCAACAGTTATTTGTTCCATTTTTGGAGTGTGTTGTCCAACATCAGCTCTTGATTCACTTAAAGCTTTATTCATTTCACCTAAGATATGAACTCTTCCATCTTTAGCCTGCTTTAAGGCCTGCTCCATGATTTCAAAAGTAATACCAGTAATTTTGATATCCATTTGAAGTGAAGTAATTCCATCTTTAGTTCCGGCAACTTTAAAGTCCATGTCTCCTAAGTGATCTTCATCACCTAAAATATCTGATAGGACACTAAAATCATCGCCTTCTTTAATTAAACCCATTGCAATACCTGCAACTGGCTCTTTAATTGGAACACCAGCATCCATTAATGCAAGAGAAGCCCCACAAACAGTAGCCATTGATGAAGAACCGTTAGATTCAGTAATCTCTGATACTATTCTAAAGGTGTATGGAAATACTTCCTTTGAAGGAAGAGAAGAATTGATTGCTCTCCATGCTAATTTTCCATGACCAACTTCACGTCTACCTGTTCCAATTCTTCCAGTTTCACCAACTGAAAAAGGAGGAAAATTGTAATGAAGCATAAATCTTTCTCTAGACTGACCATCTAGACTTTCTATTCTTTGTTCATCATCAGAAGTTCCCAAAGTAGTAACTACAATTGCTTGTGTTTCACCTCTAGTAAATAATGCTGAACCATGAGTTCTTGGTAAAACACCAACTTCACATTCGATAGCTCTTACATCAGCTAAACCTCTACCATCAATTCTTTTTTTATTCTTAAGAATATCAGTTCTAACAATTTTTTTTTCGAGATTTTTTAACTCATCATTAACATTAAAATCTGAGTAATCTTCGTTATCAGCAAAAAGCTGTTTAGCTTTTTCAGATATTTCTGAAATTTGATTTGATCTATCTTGCTTATCTATTGTACCGAAAGCTTTAGTTAAATCTTTAGTAAATTCACTCTCAAGTTTTTTCTTAACTTCAGATAAATCTTTCTTTTCAACAGTCCATTCCGGCTTTCTACATTCTTTAGCTAACTCCTCAATCATTTTAATTACTGGAACAAAGCCTTCATGACCAAATTTAACTGCAGCTAACATTATTTCTTCAGATAAACCTGATGTTTCTGACTCAACCATAAGTACTGCATCTTTAGTACCAGCTACAACTAAATCTAAACTAGAGTTTTCTAATTCAGCTTTTGATGGGTTAAGAATGTACTTACCATCAACATAACCAACTCTTGAAGCTCCTACAGGACCCATAAATGGCATTCCTGAAATAGCTAATGCTGCTGATGAAGCAGTGATTGCAAGGATGTCTGGTTGGTTTTCTTTATCATATGAAATTACCGTTGGTAACAACTGTACTTCATTTTTAAATTCACCAGGAAATAACGGTCTGATAGGTCGGTCAATTAATCTTGAAATTAATTGTTCACTTTCAGTTGGTCTTGCTTCTCTTTTAAAAAATCCACCCGGAATTTTTCCACCTGCGTAATATTTTTCTTGGTAGTTTACTGATAGCGGAAAATAATCCATATCTGGATTTACTTTCTTTGCTCCTACCACTGTTGCTAAAATAACTGTTTCACCACATGAAGCGATGATTGCTCCGTCTGCTTGTCTTGCTACTTTACCTGTCTCTAAACTTATTTTCTTGCCTGCTACTTCAATTTCCTTCTTATATACTTTAAACATTTCATTTCCATTTCGTTCGTTCGTTTCATTCCATTCCGTTCTATCTATCTTGATTTCTATTTTCTTAAATTCAATTTCGACAGTACATTTTTGTAAGAATCCATTTTATTTTTCTTCAAGTATTCTAACAATTTCTTTCTTCTATTTACTGCTCTTAATAACCCCACTGAAGAATGTTTATCTTTTTTAAATTCTTTAATGTGTTTTGAAAGAGTTTCAATTTTATCTGTTAATAATGCAATTTGTACTTCTGAAGAACCAGTGTCCTTTCCATGCATTTTTAATTCTTCTGCTTTTTTCGTCATACTATTTTTTTTCCTATTTATTTGATTGTTTTATTAAATTTTCAATTTTTTCTGCATATTCAAAAGAATCGTCTTTCGCAAAAAGTATCTTTGGTAAATATTTCATAATTATTTTTTTAGACAAAACTTTTCTTATTAAAAAAGAGTACTCTTTTAATTTTTTAATAACTTCATCTGTATCTTTTCCTCCTAGAGGTAATACATATGCTTTTGCAATTTTAAGGTCTTGACTCATTTTTACTTCTGTAACCGTAATAGTGTTAGTTTCTAAATTCGGCACCTTAGCCTCATTTCTAGAAAAAATCATGCCTAAAGATTGCTTAATCATCTCCCCGACACGTAATTGTCTCTGTGAAACTGGTTTGCCTATTCTGTCAGCCATTATATCATTCTTTCCGTCGATGTGACGCTATAAGCTTCTATTGTATCGTCTTTTTGAAAATCTATAAAGTCTTTAAGTGTTATTCCACATTCTTGCCCATTGCTAACCTGTTTAGCCTGGTTTTTTTCTCTAAAAATTGTGCTAATTTTTCCAGTATATATGATTGCACCATCACGAATAACTCTAGCATCTGATCCACTTGAAATTTCACCTTCAATAACTTTTGATCCTGCAACTTTTCCCGTTCCTGACACTTTAAATATTTCTAAAATTTGAGCTGTTCCAGTAACAGTTTCTTGAACATCAGGAGAAAGTAAACCTGACATTTTTTGTTTTATGTAATCCAAAACTTCATAAATTATATTGTAAGAAACGATATTAATTTTTTCATTTTCTGCTAATTTTTTTGCTTCCTTACTTGGTTTAACATTAAAAGCAATTAAGACAGCATTTGAAGCTTTTGCCAAAGTAACATCTGTTTCGGTTACCATCCCAATATCTGATAATATAATCTTAGGCTTAACTTCTTCATGTGTGATCTGGTTAATAGCACTTTTAATTGCCTCAGATGATCCATGAACATCTGATTTCACTATAATATTCAATTCATCAATAGATTTATCAGCAAAAGCAGAGTCTTGAGTTGCAAATGTTAATGGATTTCCACCACTTTTATTTTCTTCCGCTCTATTTTCACTTAACGTTTTAGCTTCTTTTTCTGTATCTAAAACAATAAAATCATCTCCAGATTTTGCTGCACCATTAATACCTAAAATTTCTACAGGTGATGATGGTGGAGCTTCATTTATATTTTGTCCTTTATCATTAATTAAAGCTCTAACTTTTCCCCACTTTAATCCGCTTACAAAAAAATCTCCTTTTTTAATTGTACCTGAAGTCACTACTACTGTTGCTACAGCTCCTCTTCCAACATCAATTTTTGATTCTAAAACTATGGCTGTTGCTTTTGAATCAAAATCAGTTTTTAAGTCTAATATTTCAGCTTGTAAGACAATAGACTCAACAAGTTTATCTAAATTTTTTTTTGTTTTTGCAGAAATTTCAACCATCAACGTATCTCCAGATAAATCTTCTGCAATTAATTCATACTCTAGAAGTTGATTTTTAATTTTTTGTGGGTCTGCCTCTGGCAAGTCACATTTGTTAATTGCTACTACAATAGGAACTTTTGCTGCTTTTGCATGTTTGATCGACTCTATTGTTTGAGGTTTTACACCATCATCTGCTGCAACAACCAACACAACAACATCAGTTAACTTTGATCCTCTAGCCCTCATCTCTGTGAATGCAGCGTGTCCAGGAGTATCAATAAATGTAATTTTATTGGATTGATGTTCTATTTGATAAGCTCCGATATGTTGGGTTATACCTCCAAACTCTCCAGATACTACGTTTGCACTTCTTAGAACATCTAAAACAGAGGTTTTACCGTGATCAACATGACCCATTACAGTTACTATTGGAGGTCTATTTTTTAAATTTTCAGATCTTGTCTCTTTTATTTTTTGTATAATTTCTTCAGCTTTAGTCTCTCTTATAGGATTATGCCCAAATTCTTTAACCAAATATTCTGCTGTATCTGCTGCTAACGTTTGATTTATTGTTACAGTAACTCCCATTCCAAATAAATGTTTTATAACGTTGCTTGATTGTTCTGCCATTCTATTTGCTAACTCTCGAACTGTGATTGCTTCTGGAATATTTACATCTCTTTTAACTGGTTTTAAATTTTCTTGAATTTCTTCTTTTGTAAGTTCTCTATTTTCTTTTTGTTTGGCTCTTTTAAGTGATGCCATACTTCTAGATCTTGCTTCTATTTCATCACTTAATGCTCTTGAAACTGTCAGCTTTAATTCTCTTTTTTTTGTTGGTTTTCCCTTGTCTCCCGCATCACCCTTTAGTCTTCTTGTGGCTCTTTGCTCAGCCAATTTACGCCTCTCATAATCATTTGTTATTGGTGTTGAAGTTTTTGGTATTATACTAGGTCTGGTTGTTTTAATTGGAGGTTTTGACCTTACACTAGATGGTTTACTAAAATTACTTTTTGGTGAAAATTTATTAAGTTTTTTTTCAATAACAACTGAATTTTTACTTTGAGTTTTTGCTTTCTCTATACTTTCTATAGATTTTTTGGCTATGCCAGATATTGTAAGTTTTGATTTTTTCTTGTCCATATTTCATTACTCAATCTTTATAAATTATGTTTCTTGCTGACATTATTAATTCATCAGCTTCATCTTTTGAAAGCGCAAAGTCTTCAAGATAACCCTGTATTTTAATTCGTTCACCTTTAACTATATCAAAACCGCCTGTTAACTCATCAGAGGCAAGATCTGCAAAATCGGTAAGATTCAATATTTTTTTTTCTCCAAGAGTAACCAGCATTCCTGGCGTTAAGCCTTTGTGATTTATTAAATTGTCCTCAAGTCCTAAATCTTTTATTCTTTTTGTTATATCTTCTTGATCCTTTTGATGAAATTCTTTTGCTCTTTCTATTAAAGCCTTCGCAGTATCTTCTTCTATTCCTTCAATTTTCATTAAACCTTCTGGTGTACTATCCTTAATATCAGATATTGAAGAAAAACCTTCTGCTACTAATAATTGACCCAATGTTTCATCTAATTCTAAATTTTTAACAAAGTTTTCAGTTTTTTCTTTAAATTCTAATTGTCTTCTTTCTGAATCTTCAGCATCAGTTGGAAGGTTTTCCTTAGTAGCTTTTAATTTTGTAGCCAATCTTACGTTTTGACCTCTTCGACCTATTGCTTTACTTAGATTTTCTTCATTAAGAATAACGTCTAACTTTTTTGAAGCACTATCTACATTAACTCTTTGAACTTCTGCTGGTGACAATGCATTAGATACAACTATTGCAGGATCTTCAGACCAATTTACTATATCAATTTTTTCACCTTGAAGTTCGTTAACTACTGCCTGTACTCTTGATCCTCTCATTCCCACGCAAGCTCCAACAGGATCCAAAGAAGTATCGACTGCTTTTACACAAATTTTTGCTCTACTTCCAGGGTCTCTTGCTGATGACTTAATTTCTATTAGTCCATCATAAATTTCTGGAACCTCTTGTACAAATAATTTTTCCATAAATTTAGGATGAGCTCTTGATAAAAATATTTGTTGGCCTCTAGTTTCTCTCCTAACATCATAACAGTAAGCTTTTATTCTATCTCCTGCTTTAATATTTTCTCTAGGTATCATTTCATTTTTTTGAATAATTGCCTCTGTTCTACCAAGATCTATAATAACGTTTCCAAATTCTAAACGTTTAAATTAAGGGGAGTCCCAACTTCAATTTTATTTAATAAAGAAGGACAAGAATTTGCACGAATTATTGGCTCTATCGATTTTAATAATAAAGATTTTATCAATTGGTTAAAATTTTATAACTAGTCTTTAAAGAAGTAAGCAAAAGATACAAGTGCCACTATCGCTATAAATTGTAAAAGCACTCTAAGTTGCATTAATTTATTGGAGTATTTTTTACTGGTTTCCCCACCCTTAAAGAGAGTGCCAATTCCAAGAATTAGAACTACAGCTACTACTATTAAAAGGACTATTGCAAATATTTTAACTAAAGTTCCAGAAATCATAATTGTATTGTAGAGTGTTTTGATAAAAAAAAAACATAATTTACTATCTATGACATTTTGCCTAACAACCACAGTTATAAAACCTGAAGAAAATAAACCTGTCAAAAATGCTATTATTTTACTTCACGGATATGGTGGAGATGGAAAAGATATAAGCATGTTAACTTTAGGTTGGAAGAGACATTTGCCAAATACTATTTTTTTATGTCCTAATGGGCATGAAAAATGTCCAATTAATCCATCAGGGTTTCAATGGTTTGACCTTACAAAAGATGATCCAGAGTATATAATAGAACAATCCAAGAAGGCTGAAAATATACTTAAAGTGTATATAAATGAAATTAAAAATAAATATGATTTAAAAAATTCTGAAATTTGTTTAGCAGGCTTTAGTCAAGGCTGTATGATGTCTATTAATATGGGGTTAATAAGTGATGAAAATTTTAATTC